>DOMV01000229.1 GCA_003509805.1 Planctomycetaceae bacterium | reverse complement strand
TTTCGCCGCTTCCGAAAGCTCGTCGCGCGTCAGGTTGTCCTCCGCCCGGTTCGTTTCATCCAATTTCGCGAGCGCGCTTCCGGCTCCATCGTTACCGGCCCCATCGTCCCCGGCGGCGTCGGCGTTTGCCGCCGCGCCTCCGGAATCGACCGCCCCGTTCGAACCGGTTCCCGCGTTCGGGGCATTACCGGGGACGGAGGCATTACCAGGGATTGAGGCATTACCAGGGACACTGTCGGACGTTCCCGCGCCGTCGGCGAACGTTTGCCAGGAAACTTTCTGCTGATCGCTGATGACGAAGATCATCCGCGAAGGCGTGTCCGCTTCCAGCAACAGATGCCGGGCCTGCGAAACGGCCCCGGAAAGATCGGCCCGCTCGTTTGAAATTTTGACCTGCTGCAAAACGCGTCGGACCTGCTGCTGGCTCGCGAACAACTGACCGTTTTCCGGGAAGCTCGGACCGCAGGGAACGAGAACGGCGACACGGTCCCCCTCGTCCAATTCGTTCAGGACCCGCTCCGCCGTCCGGAGCGCCGTTTCCATGCGGACCGCGTTGTCGTCGATCGCTCCCATGCTCGCGGAATTGTCGATGATGAGCACCGCAGACGTCTTCGCGCCGCCCCATAAATCGCTCAAGTTGCGGACCACCGGCTGTGCCAGCGCGAAGGCGATCAGGATCAGCACGGCCATTCGCAGCAGCAGGAGGAGCAAGTCCTGGATACGGCGTTTGTTGCGTGTTTTCTGCTCGCTGATCCGGATGAACCGGAGCGTCGAGAACGGCAACTCGCGGAGGTTCTGTCGATGGATCATGTGCAGCATGACCGGGATACCCGCCGCCAGCGCCGCGAAAAGAAAACCGATGGAGAGAAAGGACATGGGTTAAACGAAAAGGCTGAAAATGAGGGGAGAAGGGAGGAGGGGACGCAAGCGGATTCCTTGCTCATGACAGCTGAATCGTGTGTGCCCTGAAATATTGGACCTGTTCGACAACTTGAATCTGGCGAATTCCGGGGAAATAGAAAAGCAACATTCGTCTCCCCCGCCATATTCGTCTCCCCCGCGGCACGCTCACAAGGGTAGTCGGCGTTCGCCGAACGCCGAATGTGCGGTGTTCGGCGAGCCCCGCCTACCTCGAACTGTGGTAATGTCAACTGCCTGGATTCCCGCCTTCGCGGGAATGACGGAAACCTTGCCGCTTGCGCGGGGGAGACGGTTATGGAACAACTTTAGTATGCATCTTACCGCAGGTGATACCGGCGTCTCAATCCCCATTCGGCGGAAAGGAGCACGACGAATGTGATCCACATCCACGCCGGCGGGGCGAGATTGATCGTTTCGACCACTTTCCGTTTCATCTGTTCCCGGTTCAACTGGTCGATCAAAAAGTCGGCCGTCGTAATGTGCGCATACCGCCCGTTGGTCGCGTCGGACATTTTGACGAGCAGGTCCTCGTTCAGGTCGAGCCGGTCGAATTCCATGTTCGGACGCCCGATGTCGAGCACCATTTTTTCCGGGGCGGCATGCACTTCGCCGTCGATCGTCGCCTCGACGCGGACATCGTGCCGGCCGATCGTTTTCGGCTCGAAATCGACCGCGAATTTTCCGGGAGCGTCGGGAATCGGTTCCAGCGTCGCCGTGGAGGAACGACCGTCTTCGCTCGTGATCGTCGCGGTCACCTTCGCCTTGTCCGTTCCCTCGCCTTCGGCATTGCGGACCGTCGCGGAAATATTCATCGATTCTTCGGGCTCGTAATACGCCTTGTCGATGGCGGCGCTCACCCCGGCCTCGCGGAGCACCTGCGTGTCCCGGCCGGCAAGATACCGGATCATTTGCCCCCAAAACTGCATGAACGGCGAATCGAGATCGAGCGCCTTGGGGCCCTGTTGCCATTTCCGGGTCGTATCGACCGTGAAAACGACGCTGCGTCCTTCTCCGACCGGCTGGACGGCCAAAACGGGCATTTCCCGTTGATCGGCCAACAATTTAAGCGGACAGGTCGCAAGCACGGTCGCGCCGGGACCGCTCGCGAGAACATTCGTACAGCCGTCGAGCATCGGGAGCCCGTCACGGGGCGCAACGCCGCCGGCACCGGGAAAAAACTCGACGATATTCTTGAAAATATGGCTTTGTTGACCGTCCGGAGTCAGCTTCGGCATGAATGCGTCGGTGAATTGGCCGATGTCCCGGTCCCCGAGCACCACGGGCAGAATGTTGCCGATCGGCGTGCCCGCGTACCCGCCGGGACCGAGCGAATGGTATCCCCCGATCATGATCAAACCCGCCCCGGCCCGGACGCGTTTGACGAACATCTCCTGGATTTCCGGCTTGAAATAGGAACTGTCGATGTCGCCGACGAGGAACACGTCGAACCGGTCGATCAATTCCTGCGTGTCCGGGATTCCCTTGATTTCGAGTCCTTCGATGTTCGAACGTTTCGAAAACACGTTCGGCCGGGTCTGGACCATGGCGCAAAATTCGATGTCGGGATCCTTCGAAAGGAAACGCTCCGTAATCGCGCCGTATTCGTTGCGGAGCGTTCCCTCGATGTAGAGCACCCGCATTCCCGGCTCGACGACCAGGGCCGCCGTCTGGCGCTCGTTGTTCTCGCGAATCGATTCCTCGGCGATCGGGACCGCCCGGACGACGTAGAGGGTACGACCGATTTTTTCCGGCTTGAATTCGAACGTCACCTCCTGCGGCCCGTCGTTGTCGTCGAGCGTCAGCTCCACTTCCCCGATTTGACGCAGATTGGTTTCAACGGTCGCGCCCTGGCCGGCATCCGCGCC
>DOMV01000417.1:1185-2647 GCA_003509805.1 Planctomycetaceae bacterium | reverse complement strand
GGCGAGCATGGGCCTGGCAACGTTGCTCGCGAACATTTGCGATTCTGCATTGTTCAAGAAAGGAGTGCCGTTCGCGGTAGCGCCGCTCGACTTGCCGTCGCTCGACCGGTCGCCCGACTGATTGCGCAACCCGTCCTGTCGCACCAATTTGTCGATCGTGCTTTCCGCCGGGGCCGGTTCCGCAACGGCTTCGTTTTGATCGAACAACGAGTTCGACAAATCGTTCGGCAACTCGTCCGACGCTGGTCCCGAAACCAGTTGTGAAACCGGTTGTGAAACCGATCTTGCCGATGGCGACGCCGTTGTCGGCGCTGATTCCTCAAGTCTAGCTGATTCCTCAAGTTGATGGGACGCACGTTCACGGGACGCCGTATTGTCGGGCGATTCGGCATAAGAACGTATTTTGGGGGAAAAATTGTCGGTGTCGCGGGCGATTTGGCCGGGCCTGGCAAACATCAAACCGATCACAACGACGACGCTCATCATGCCAAGCGGGATGTAGAGCAGGTGGCGTAAGACGAGGGTGCGCCAACGCCGTCCGGGGTTCTTGCCTGCCGCAAAGTCGGTTGCCGAGGCGGTACGGAGCATCTGCGCGGATTCCACATCGGATTTCCTATCGGATTCCGTTTCGGCCCGCATTAACGCTTCGATCTCGATCACCGTGGCACGGATCGCCTCGATTTCTTGTTGCAATGCGGTATCCCGTTCGATTGCCGTCCGCACTTCCGATATCTCGGACCCGGACAGCTCCCCGAGCACATAAGCGGTTAATTTCGGATCGTTTTTGTCCATGATTATGTAAAGTCGTTAAGAGGATTTTTTTAGTCCGAGGTCGTTTGCGGGACGAGATCGCGCCGCAGTTTTTGAAGGGATTCGTGGAGCAACCAGCCGACGGNNGCGTATTTGAGCCCCTCCTGGAACTTGAGCCGAAGCACCTCGCGATGCCGGGGCGGAAGATTGTTTACTTTGTCGTGTATCATTTTCATGGTTTCCTTCTTTTCGACGATGATCGCCGGATCGAAACGGGTTGCCTCGGCAGGAATTTCATTCCCGGCTTCCCCGAATTTGCCTGATCGCCGGAATTGGTCGACAATCAGGTTTCGCGCCGTGCGGTAGGCCCAGGACCGCTCATTGCGGATTTCCGTCCGGTTTTGCTGAAACCTCAGGATCACTTCCTGCGCAACATCCTGCGCCGCATCGGGATCGGACAACAGCCGAACCGCATACCGACGGATCGACTCGTATAGTAGAGGATCGTGCATATATTCGATTGGGAGGAAGGAACCGGTTTCTCTGTCGTCCTCGTCAAAGAAGACGAAGAAAAAGCGGTTTCCATAGAAAAATTTACCGGCTGTGAATTGACAAGGATCGCCGAAAGTCTGAAAATAAAGGCGTCTTTTCAGCGTACTGTACATAGCGCACTGTTACATAGCGTACTGGGTATACTGAAAACCTTTGAAAT
>DOMV01000417.1:0-1130 GCA_003509805.1 Planctomycetaceae bacterium | reverse complement strand
GACTCAACCGGCTTCGGCATAAACCTGGTTGGCGAATACAATGAAACCGAACGTTCTTATTTTACGGGCTCCGGGAACGAATTGCGATATCGAGACGGCCTACGCCTTTGAACTGGTGGGCGGACAATGCGAGCGATTGCATGTCAACCGCCTGCTGGAAAACCCCGGTGTGCTCGAAAAATTCCAGATACTCTGCCTGCCCGGCGGGTTCAGTTTCGGCGACGACGTCGCGGCCGGTCGTATCCTGGCCGGTCGATTTCGCAACCACCTGTTCGATGCGATGCGGCGATTCAAGGATGCGGGCAAGCTGATCCTCGGAATTTGCAACGGTTTCCAAATACTCATCAAGTCGGGCCTGCTTTTCGCGGATGATGCCCAGGGCCCCCCGGCGACGCTCACGTGGAACAATACCGGAATGTACATGGACCGCTGGGTCACCTTGCGCGTCGCGCCGGAATCCCGCTGCGTGTTTCTGCGGGGAATGGAGACCTTGTATTTGCCGATCGCCCATGCGGAAGGACGTTTTGTCGGTCGTGATGCGCCGACGCTCGACGCGCTGCAAGCGAACGGACAACTGGTGCTTCGATACGAACCGGCCGCCGNNCGGCGCCTGCGACCCGACGGGACACGCCTTCGGGTTGATGCCCCACCCGGAACGATTTGTCGATCCGACGCAACATCCTCACTGGACACGGATTTACGATCGTCAATCGCTGGACGATGCCAATGGAGACAAGGCCGGCGGAGACGGGCTTGCCCTTTTCCAAAATGCCGTGGAATTTTTCCGGTCGTAATGACGGTTGTCGTGTCCGTTCGCCGGTCACTGCGCCTCGCTTCGTTCCCGGTTCCCGTTTTTTTTGGCATCGCCGATTCCTCGTTCACCCTCATTGCCGGGGAAAGTCCCGTTTGGTAGAATGGACGGGACTGTTTTTCTCCGAATTTCTCACCCTCTCCACGTACAAAAGGTTTCTCATGAGCGAAACGTTGAAAGTCGCCGTTCTCGGCGGCGATGGAACCGGGCCGGAAGTGGCCGCGGAAGGCGTCAAGGTACTCAAAGCGGTCGCCAATCTGGAAAACATCAAAGTCGATTTCGACCATTTCGACGACATTTGCGGCAACCGTTACCTGAA
>DOMV01000011.1 GCA_003509805.1 Planctomycetaceae bacterium | reverse complement strand
TTTTTTATCTGAAGATCAATAACTCTCTTGCATTGAAACGCGCCATCCATTACACTTTCCGTATGCTTATCATAACGGCGGATGATTTCGGTTTTTCCCCCTCGCGAAACGAGGCGATTCTCGCAGCCGCGCTGCGGGGGCGCCTTTCGGCGGCAAGTTTGATGGTCAACATGCCGTATGCCGAAGAAGCCTGCGAACAGGTGCGGATCCAGGCGCCGAAGCTGGGAATCGGCCTGCATTTCACGCTGACGAGCGGTTCCTCGCTCGCCCCGCCGGAAGAGGTTCCGCTGTTGGTCGACAAACTCGGGATGTTCAAACAGGGTTTCCTGTCCCTCCGGTTCCGCGTCGGGAACAGGGAAGGAAAGCGGAATGAAGCGCTGCTCCGGCAGATTCGGGTCGAATTCGAGGCCCAGGTGCGGCGCATGTCGGAGCTGCAAAAGAAGTTCGCCCTCCGCGTCGACCACATGGACTCGCACCAGCATATCCATGCCATCCGGCCGATCTGGAACATCCTTGCCGAGGAAGCCCGAAACCAAAAACTCGTGCTCCGCATGCCGCGTGAAATCCCGACCGGTCCGTTTACCGGGTTGTTGCCTTCTCCCGTCGGTCGCCTCAAAAAAGGGATTCTCGATTCCTGTACCCGCGGAATCGAACAGCCGGTCGGCTATTTCGGCGTCGTCGAGAGCGGCCGGATGGGACCGGCGGCATGGAAAAAAATCCTCCAGATCGTCGATCAACAGAAGGATCGCGTCTTCGAAGTCAACGTCCATCCCGGAATGCTTTCCGGAAAGGAAGCCGACGCCGAGGCGGTCCTTTGCAGTGCCGCCGATCACCGGTTTCACCGCGATCCCTGGAGGCACCGGGAGTTCGATACGTTGCTCGAACCGTCGTTTCGCGAGGATCTCAAAGCGCTTGGGCTGTTTCCGTTGGCGACGTTTCGAGATGTTGCCCCCTCGCCCGCCTCTCCCGCGGAACCGCCCCGGCCAGACTACGATCGGGCCGAATAACGCACGAAGACGACAGCCCGGCAGGGAGCGTGGACGATTGACAGAGGATGATTGACAAGGACGATTGACAAGGGACGACGGGGGGAAGGCAGGCGGACTTGACCAAGTGTTCGTTTTCATTGCGTTTCCGGTACATATCAACAAGACTCGAACCCAAACTCGAAAATCATGGGAAGCAACAGAACAACCAAGGACGCGACCAACAGGCGCGAATTTCTGGGAGCCGCCGCCGGAGCCGTCGCGGCGACACAACTGCCTTTCGAAATCGATACGACGGCAAAAGCCGCGGAGAATAGAGGGAATGGAGAGAATAAAAAGGCGATTCTCAAGCCCGCCTCGACCGATCCGTGCGCCCTTGTTCCGCTGACGGACACGATTCGGTGCAGCCGGATCGGTTTCGGGACCGGGATGCGCGGCGGCAACCGGGAAAGCAACGTCACGCGGATGGGTCGGGAAAAGGCGAACCGGATGCTCCGCTTCGCCTACGATCACGGGGTCCGCCTGTTCGATTGCGCCGATTTGTACGGGACGCACGCGTTCGTCGCCGAAGCGCTGGAAGGAAAGCCCCGCGACAGCTACACGCTCGTCTCGAAGCTCTGGGTTCTTCCCGGCGGAATCCCGGAGCCGCTCGAAGACCGGCCCGACGTCGTCGCGAGCGTCGAACGTTTTCTCAAGGAACTCAAGACCGACCATATCGACCTGGTACAGCTCCATTGCATGACCGCCGCCGATTGGCCGACCAAATGGGCGCGGCAAATGGATGCGCTGGCAAAACTCAAGGAGCAGGGCAAAATCCGTGCGCACGGGGTCAGCACCCATTCGAACAAGGCGGTCGTCGCGGCGGCCGAATCGAACTGGGCCGACGCCGTCCATGTCCGCCTCAACTCCGAGGGCGAGCGGATGGACGGCAAACCGTCTCCCGAAACGGTTGCCAACACGGTCGACGCCGTTCGCAAGGCCCATGACGCCGGCCTGGGCGTCGTCGCGATGAAAGTCGTCGGCGAAGGCGTGTTCCGCGACAAACCGGAATTACGGAAAAAATCGACGGATTTCGAAACCAACCTCGACTGCGTCAATGTGATGATTGTCGGATTCGATGAAACGGAGCATATCACCGAATTTATCGGCAATGTCGCCGCCGCCCTGAAAACAGCGTGATAAAAAATCGTCGCGGCGCACCTTGTGTATGCCGCTTTTTTTTGCGATACTGGTCGTTTATTCGAGTTGTTCAGGGGGTCGGTCCGGGTTTCCCGAAGCCGACATGGCAGGGAACCTGTTTTCCGAGGGTAAACAGGTGGATCAATCGGACAACTTGACCGGCTTCGGTATAAAACATATCATTTTCCGTAATCGTTTCACAAATACGAAGGAGTTCTCATGGCCGCGTTTCCCGAAGTGAAAAAAGTCCTGTTCGAAGGTCCCGAATCGAAGAATCCGCTTGCATACCGTTACTATGACCCGGACCGGAAGGTCGAAGGCAAAACCATGAAGGATCACCTTCGTTTCAGTTGCGCCTACTGGCACACGATGCGCGCCGGCGGTTCCGACCCGTTCGGTTCCGCCACGATGGTCCGTCCCTGGGAAGGAAGCACCGACAGCGTCAGGAACGCCCAGAAGCGGGTCAAGGTCTTTTTCGAATTCCTCGAAAAAATGCAGATTCCCTATTACTGCTTCCACGACCGCGACATCGCCCCGGAAGGAAAGACGCTTGCCGAGTCGAACGCCAATCTCGACGAAGTCGTCAAGGTGTTCAAAGAAGAGCAGCAGCGGACCGGCATCAAACTGCTCTGGGGCACCGCGAATCTTTTCGGCAACCCGCGTTTCATGCACGGGGCCGCGACGAGCTGCAACGCCGACGCCTTCGCCTACGGCGCCGCGCAGGTCAAGAAAGCGATGGAAGTGACCAAGGAACTCGGCGGCGTCGGCTACACCTTCTGGGGCGGTCGCGAAGGCTACCAGTGCATCTGGAACACCGACATGAAGCGGGAAACCGAGCACCTCGCGCTGTTCATGCAGATGGCCGTCGATTACGCGAAGCAGATCGGCTTCAAGGGGCAGTTCTACTTCGAGCCGAAGCCGAAGGAGCCGACCAAGCACCAGTATGACTTCGACAGTGAGACGGTTATCGGTTTCCTGCGTGCCCACGGCCTCGAAAAAGACTTCAAGGTAAATATCGAAGTGAACCACGCCACGCTGGCAGGCCATACCTTCGAGCACGAATTGCAGGTTGCAGCCGACGCGGGCATGTTGGGTTCGATAGATGCCAACCGCGGCGACTATCAGAACGGTTGGGACACCGACCA
>DOMV01000317.1 GCA_003509805.1 Planctomycetaceae bacterium | reverse complement strand
GATCTTTTCGGCCGAAAATTGGTCTACACCTGCGACCTCGCGGTCTACATGCTTGGAACGCTGCTCGTCATTTTCGGCACCGGCTATCCCATGCTCTTGGCGGGTTTTATTGTCGTCGGGCTTGCCGTCGGAGCGGATGTCGCCGCATCCTGGACCTTGATTGCCGAAAACGCCCCCGCGGAAAACCGGGCGCGGCACTGCGGAACCGCCCAGTTGATGTGGGCTTTGGGGCCCTGCGTGGTCCTGTTGCTCTCGGCAATCCTCACGTTCGCGTTGAGTGATCCGGTCAAAGACAAGGCTTTTGCCGCGACACAGGCCCGGCAAAAAGAACTTGTCGCGATAATCGACGCTCGCCAACATGACGATCCGGCCGATGAATCACTCGCCCCTTTGCTGGCGGAACGACAATTACTGCAAACGGAAATCAGTGCTCTTGCCTCGCATTATCTGCTCGGCAACCGCGTCGTGTTCGCCCATCTGTTTGTCGTCGCCTTCTTCGTTTGGATCATGCGTCTGCGTATGCCGGAATCCGAAGAATGGGTTTCCAACAAGGAAAAGGAACGGCAACGGATCGAGGCCGGCGTTTGGCAAAAGACGCGTTATTGGGATTTGTTCATCGATCGCCGAAATCTTCGCGGATTGCTGTTGTTGATCGGCGTTTACATGGTCTGGAATCTCGCGGCGGGAACAGGCGGTGGCATGTTGCCGTACATTTACGAAAAAGGCGGCGGCGTGAGTACCGGCGCTTCGCAGGCCCTGACGGCCCTGCTTTTTGGAACGTCCTGCTTTGCNNGCCACCGTGTTCATTTTCATGGCATTGGCGGATCGCTTCAGCCGACGTTTGATTTACTGCGTTATTGCCTGCCTTTACATCGGTGCCTGGGGACTCTTGATGTTGCCGCAAACCTGTCTCGGCATCACCGTTTTCGCCCTGGCCTCCGTTTTCATGGGCGTCAACAACGGCAGCGGTCAGCAGGCTTTTTATCAAATGTGGGCCGCCGAGATGTTTCCCGCCCGATACCGGGCGGCCGCCCAGGGTTTTTCGTTTTTTACCGCCAGGTGCTGCCTGGGTATTTGGCTTTTTTTCAGTGCGAAAATCATCGGCGACGACGGAAGCGGCCTGCCGGTCGCGGCGATGATTCTCGTCGGTTTTGCGACGATCAGTATGCTCGTCGGCACGATTTTCTGCCCGAATACGGCAGGAAAAACGTTGGAGCAGATTGAAGAAGAACGTTACGGCACGTCACCGGGTTCATCGTGACCTCGACGTTTGGGCGGGCGGCATGGCCGCCGGTTTTCCCTCAAGCGAAAACAACACGTGAAAGTCGATATGCAGGCACGTTATCTTGCGATTGATATTGGAGCTTCAAGCGGCCGACTGATCGGTGGACGCCTGAATGACGGAATACTTGAACTTGACGAGATTCATCGGTTCAAGAATGGAACCGTCGAGAAAAACGGTTGTCTCTGCTGGGATATCGTCCGTCTTTTCGATGAAATCGTTGCCGGATTGAAAATCTGCGCCGATCAAAACATGGTCCCGGCGTCCGTGGGCATCGACACTTGGGGGGTCGACTTCGTGTTGTTGGATGAAAACGATAAAATTCTCGGCGATACCGTCGCGTATCGTGACGCCCGGACAAACGGCGTCGATGACGCCGTATTGAAGCTCGTCGGCGAGGCGGAACTCTATGCCCGCACCGGGATTCAAAAAATGTCCTTCAACACGATTTATCAATTGTTTGCGTTGAAAATGCGATCGCCGGAAATCCTCGCGAAAGCGAAATCCTTCTTGATGATTCCCGATTATTTGAACTACCTGCTGACCGGTACGAAAAGCAATGAATACACCAACGCGACGACCACGCAACTCGTCCATGCCAAAACGAAAACCTGGGACACCGAATTGATCGACAAGATCGGATTGCCGTCGGGCATGTTTTGCGATTTGCGGCAATCGGGAACCATCCTCGGTCCACTGCGTTCGGAACTGCGGGAGACCGTCGGTTTCAACACGCAGGTCGTCCTTCCGGCGACCCATGACACCGGCTCGGCCGTTTTGGCCGTCCCGGATGTCGACAGCGACTCGATTTACGTCAGTTCCGGAACATGGTCCCTGGTCGGCGTCGAGCAAATGGAGCCGAATTGCAGTGAAGAAAGCCGCCTCCACAACTTTACCAACGAAGGCGGCTATGGTTATCGTTTCCGCTATTTGAAAAACGTCATGGGCCTCTGGATGCTCCAGTCGATCCGCAATGAGGCGATTGCGGAAAAATCTTTCCCGCATATCGCGGCCATGGCGGAAAAATCGCTGGATTTTCCGTCTGTCGTGGATGTGAACGACCGTTCATTTCTCGCCCCCGCGAGCATGGTCCAATCGATTAAGAATTATTGCAAAAGAACAAACGTACCGGTCCCCGAAACAATCGGTGAAGTTCTTTCGTGTGCCTACAAAAGCCTGGCGGCCTGTTATGCCGACGTGACGAAGGAAATCGAAGAATTGACGGGACGCGAATACGACCGGATCCGTATTATCGGCGGCGGTTCCCAGGACACGCTCCTCAATCGTCTTACCGCGGAAATGACCGGCAAGGAAGTTTTCGCGAGACCCGTCGAAGCCACGGCCATCGGAAACATACTCGTCCAAATGATCCGGAACGGCGACGTGCCGGACCTGAAAACGGCACGCCGGATAGTCGGGAATTCCTTTGAAATCAACTGGTATTCGACGCCGTGACACCACGCCAGGCGCCGACAGGCCGCGTCTTGCGCACGGCCGAAAAAATAGTGTGCCGTTGTATCGCATGACCGTTTTCAAACCCGTTTTATAACATGTTGACACAACTTCGGTCCTCGTTGCCTTTTCTTCTGCTGTTGATTCTCGATGCGGGCGCCTTCGTGCCTGCGCAGGACAGGGTAACGGATAACTTTGATTTCGACTGGCTGTTCCACCTGGGCGATTGTCCCGACGCAATGCAGCCGGAATTCAAGCCGGTCGATTGGGATTGGCAGGCAATCCAACTCCCTCACGATTGGAGCGTTGTGCAGCCATTCAACCAAAGAAGCGGCGGAGCGGCGGGATACTTGCCGGGCGGAATCGGGCTCTATCGCAAAGAATTCCAGGTTCCGGAATCGTATCGCGACAAAATCGTCACTCTTTTGTTCGAAGGGGTGTATCATGACGCGACCGTTTTCCTCAATGGAACTCAAATCGGTTCCAATCGCTATGGCTATACCGGCTTTGCAGTGGATTTGTCGCCGCATTTGAATTTTGGCGGAAACAACACGCTGTTTGTCCGTGTAGATCGGCGGGAAAATTCCCGGTGGTACACGGGCTCGGGCATCTATCGACATGTCAAGTTGATCGTCACCGATCCCGTCCATGTCGCCTTATGGGGGACGTATGTTACGACGCATTCGGTTTCGAAAGAATCCGCCGACATACGCATTACGACTTCGGTTGTGAATTCCCTGCCGGACACCCGGAAACTGCGAATCGTGCAACGTTTACTGGATTCCGATAAGAAGCCCGTGCTCCGGGAAAACGCGGCAATCGCCCACGCGACGGACTTGACGCTTGACGGTCGGGCGACCGGCGAGGTTGTACAAGCGTTCCACATCGACCGGCCGCGGTTGTGGTCGCTGGAAAGCCCGGCCCGGTATTTCATGGAAACAACAATCAAAGACGGCGACGAGACGCGGGATACGTTCATCACCCCTTTTGGTATACGCTATTACGATTTTACAAGCGACAAGGGGTTCTTCCTCAACGGTGAACACGTAAGGCTCCAAGGCGTCAACTTGCATCAAAGCGCAGCCGTCCTGGGAACGGCCCTGCCGGACCGTGCCATGGAACGCCGCTTGGAAAAACTCAAGGAATTCGGCTGCAATGCGATTCGCTTCAGTCACTACCCACCGTCGCCGTATCTCCTGGAATTGTGTGATCGACTCGGTTTCTTCGTCATCGACGAAGCCTTCGACAAATGGAAGTCCGGGTACTACGGAAAGTTTTTTGACGAGTCCTGGCAAAAAGACCTGGGAACGATGGTTTGCCGCGACCGGAATCACCCCTCGGTTTTTGTTTGGAGCGTCGGTAATGAAGTGGCCGAAGCGAAAGACTCCGAAACCGGTCCCCGGAGGGCGAAAATGCTCGCGGATTTCGTACGAAAACTCGATCCAACACGTCCCGTCACCATGGCGATTCAACCCGGCGCCTCGGCACGTCATGAACTGGGAGGTGAAATGGACATTATAGGTTATAATTACATTGAGCCGCTGTTGCTGGAGGATCGGGCGCGGTTTCCGGATCGTAGGTTTTTCATTTCCGAAGCCTATCCGTACTACAGCGCCGTCCGCGCGGAGAGCAGCAGGGATTATAGTCCGAAAAATCCGTGGAATTACGTGCTGGAAAACGAGTTCATTCTCGGTTCCTTTATCTGGGCGGGCGTCGATTACCTGGGGGAGTCTTCCGGTTGGCCCGCCAAAGGTTGGACCTGTAGTCCTTTTGATTCCTGCATGTTCGAGCGGCCCGCGGCGGCGTATCACCGTGCCGTCTGGAAAAAAGAGCCGATGGTCAAACTGGCCGTGGTCGATTACGCGCTCGATATTCATGCCGGGAAAGACCACTGGCAATATCCCCCCATGGCCGACCATTGGAATTTCCCCTACGGGGACCGACGCGTGCTGGAAATCCGGAGCATGACCAACTGCGAAGAAGTCGAATTGATCGTCGATGGAAGGAGTTTCGGCAAGCGTCGCAGTACGGATTACGTGAACGGCACGATTGTTTGGTTCCAGCCCTTTAGCAAGGGAACCGTGGAGGCGGTCGGCTTGATCGACGGAAAGGAAGTATGCCGGGACACGTTGAAATCGCACGGCGCGACGATGACGCTCGCACTGATTCCCGATCGGGAAACGATCAAAGCCGACGGCCAGGACATGCTCCACCTCGTCGTGGAACTGCGGGACAAGAACGGCGTCCGCGTGCAGACCGACGACCGGAAACTGACCGTTACCGTCTCGGGCCCGGGAAGGTTTCTGGGAATCGACAACGGCGACCTGCGACGGGCGGATTCGTTCGTCGGAAACGTATTGACCACCTATTTCGGGCGGGCGCTCATCATGGTGCAATCCGATCGAAAGCCGGGAACGATCGGCATTGAAATCGAAACCGAAGGACTCCAAACACAACGCCATACTATTGAAACAAAATAATCCCATCGTGGGATTCCATGTTTTTTCATCTTTCACTCGGAGGACACAGTCATGGAAAACGTACGAAATGTTGAATTCGGGAGGATCGACACGACGTGTCTGGAATTGCATTTCCGGACCGTCGGCAAACGATGCGCCTTCACGCTCGTCGAACTCTTAGTGGTGATCGCCATCATCGGCACCTTGGTCGCCCTGCTTCTCCCGGCGGTCCAAGCGGCCCGCGAGGCCGCGAGGAGAATGCAGTGCAGCAATAACATGAAGCAAATGTCGCTCGGTGTCCATTTGTTCAGCAACGCCCACGGCACCATACCCAACTACGGCCATGCCTCCCAACGGGTCAATTGGCTCGCACGGCTCTGTCCCTATATCGATCAGCAGGCGATTTGGGACATGATCTTGGCAAAGGACCCCAACCTGGGGATGAACTCCTACACCGCGGGTTTCGAACCCTGGTACCTGAGGTCGCCGAATTGGTTTTGCCCCTCCGACGATATCGTGTCGCAAGTGTTGGGAGACCGGACTTCCACGAACCCCGGCGGAATGAGTTACCGTGCCTGCGTCGGCGACCTGATGTCCCGTTTTCTCGAAGATTATGACACCGAAGGTTCAAGTGAAAATTATTATGCCTGGAACAATTCGCGGGGCGCATTCGCCGCCTATCGTTACAGCGATTGCCGGATTGCCGGACGGCGCACTCTCGGTGCGATCCTCGACGGTACCAGCAACACCTTCCTCCTGAGCGAAGCGTTGGCATCTGGTCCGGGGGAAGAGTGGAGTACGCGCCGGTCGACGGCCTTGAGTGCCGGATGGACGCAGAAAGGTTGCCTGGGACAGGTGAGCGCGGGCGACATGACGCAACTGAAAGCCAAAGGCGAGTCGGGCAGGGGTTCCCGTTGGGCATGCACCGCGTTGCGCAACGGGGCTTTCACGACCATTCTGCCGCCGAACTCGCTGTCATGTCATGCCGAAGGTAGCGGCAAACGGGGCGGCCTCCAGACCGCGGGCAGCAGTCATGCGGGCGGTGCCAACCATTCGTTCGTCGACGGCGCGGTGCGTTTCATTTCCAGTACGATCGACGTGGGACAATCGCCCGACCTGTCATATCAGGTTAAAAGTACCGCCGCCGCCTTTACCGAACCGTCTCCGTTCGGCGTTTACGGTGCCTTGGGAAGCATTGCCGGCGGGGAACCCAAATCATCACCGTAGTGATGACGTTGAATTTGTTGCATAACCCTTTTTCGTCTCCCCCGCGCAGGCGGGGGTCCAGAGGAATGGTTTAATTAACTCTTTTTACTACCACAAGTTGCATCCTGTGCAAAAAAAGAACGGTAAAGTCGTTCGTCTAGGCCCCCGCCTGCGCGGGGGAGACTATTCTGCGCGGGGGCGGCTGTATAAACTGCGTGAATTTTCGGAATTGAAGTTATGGAACGACTCCCGTGTTTCCCGATCCGCTTTTTTTCCACCCCTAAAAAACATGTCACGATGAAATATCGCATTTCCGTTCCGAAATTATTTCTTGTCTGTTTGGCGTTTGCGCCGCTCACCATCGCCGGTTGCGGCAACTCGATTCCCGTTGTTCCCGCAAGCGGTACGGTCACGTTCAACGGTGATCCTGTCGCGAATGCGGAGATCACGATCACGTCCGTCGAAGGAGGACGTTGGGCGACCGCCGCCACGGATGAAAAAGGCGTGTTTCGACTGGTCACGCCCGGTGCGAACAAAGCGGGATGTTTGCCGGGCAAGTACAAAATAACGATCACCAAGACGATAAAGGTGGACGGCAAAGGAAAGGAGATTATTATCGTGCCGGAAATGTTGGGCGATTTCGCCACGATTCCCTATCCCGTCAATTTCACCGAGAAATCCGTCCTGCCCGGGAAATACGGCAGCGTGGAAACATCGGGCCTGGAGATCGAAGTCGTGCGCAGGGGCCAAAACCGTTTCGCGCTCAAGCTCGACGACAACTGAAGTCACCCCCGCGCAGGCGGGGACCTAGACGAACGAGTATGTAGACCCGCTTGTCTG
>DOMV01000182.1 GCA_003509805.1 Planctomycetaceae bacterium | reverse complement strand
GCCGCTCGCCCGGGTCGAGGCACACCCCCAGGCCGCGATGTTCGTCCAGCCGGGCTCAGTCCAACCGGGCCGGATCGCCGGGGAATCCGGAGTTTCGGGGAACAACTCACCCGGCATGGTCCCTCTTTCCAATACGTCGACGTCGGGAACGATGTTCGCGGACGCACGACAAGCGGCTCCACGGCCCGTTGGAGTTCATGGAGTCCCCGGACACGATGTGGGAAACCATCTCGGGGATGTTACCGGTCCCGGTCAGCCCGGAAATCCGTCGATCCAGGGTCAAAACGTCCCGAGGCAAAACCGCAATTACACGCTTAAGACGTTGACACCGCACCTTTTCGAGAAAAAACTGCTCGATACGTTCAGCCGGCATTTTATTCAAGTGGAAACGAATCCTTTGCAGTCGAAAAATCCGAACGTCGGGCAATATCTGCTTCCGGCAAGCGACGGTTCGCGGCTGGAGCTGATGCTTGACCGTCGAAAAGGGATGATCGCGCTTACGGGAACCCCGAAAACGCTCGACGCATCCGTTCAATTGCTCCGCCTGATGGATGTTTCCGAGGAAAACGACGATCGGCAAACGGAGATCGTCCCTTATTCCCAGGTCAATTACGCAGCCGTCATGCAAACCGTCGATGTTCTTGAAACCGAAAGCGGCGGTGATGCGCCGGAAACTCCCGCGACGCCGGGCCAACCGCGAAATCCGCCTCGCCGCAACCTGCTCGAATGGTCCGGACCGGACGGTACAAATCCCTCGAACGGTACGGATGCCTCAAACGGCGCGCGTGCCCGGGCGGGAATCGATCCGGCAACCGCGGCCGCGATCGAGGAGGCCCAGGGAAGCGGAATCGTCGGCCCCGTCCAGATCCAGGTTCTCGACGAGTTGGGAACGCTCGTCGTTCGCGGCAACAAAAAAGACGTCGCCGTCGTCCTGGAAATGATCCGGCAATTGGAATCGGTGAGCCTGGAGCACCAGCCGGAAATCGTTCTTTTCCGGATGCGACAGGCCGACGCGGTGCGTGTCACTCAAATCGTGCTCCAACTGTACAACCAGATTTATTCCTCGCGCCGGGGAACCGTGTCGTTGACGGCGATGGTCAAACCGAACGCGGTCCTGCTCGTCGGGCAAAAAGAGTCGGTCCAAACGGCGATCGATCTCCTCAAAAAGCTCGACCTGCCCGTGCCCCCGGAAAGCCAATTCCTCGTTATCCGGCTTCAAAACGCTTCCAGCGACAACGTCCTCACGCAATTGGAGACATTCTACGCGGACAACGGAACGCTCAGCGCGAAAGTCCGCGCCGTGAGCGATTTTAGGACGAACGCCCTGATTATCCAAGGAAGTCCGCGCGACATGAGCGAAGTGGCCTCCCTGGTGCGGCAAATCGACACTCCCGGCGGCGACGCGGTCAACCAGATCAGGACCTTCCCGTTGAAAAACGCCTTGGCCTCGGAACTCGGCCCGATTTTGCAAAGCGCGATCACCGGTACGACGAGCACGACGACAACGGGCGGGTTCGGCGGATTCGGCGGCGGCGGGGCGGCGGGTACGACGTCCCGTGTCAACAGCCGCAATTCGATCCTGGAAATGGTCGACGTCGACACGAAAAACGGGACCGCCATGCGGAGCGGCGTGTTGAGCGACGTTAAAATCACCGCCGTCAACCAAAGCAATTCGTTGATCGTCAGCGCTCCGGCCGAAACGATGCCCTTGGTCGAAACGTTGATCATGCAGCTCNNGAAACTTTTCATGATAAAATACGGCGACGCCTACTCCCTCGCCGACACGCTCCGGACGCTTTTCGGGAGCACGACGGGAACGACCGGCGGACTCAACCAGGGTGGCGCGAACAGTTCGGCGTTCGCGACGACCCGGGCCGGAACGGCGGCCGGCGATACGACGCTCGTCGGGGTCCGCTTCGCCGTCGAAACGCGGACCAACAGCATTATCGCGACCGGAAGCGCGAGCGACATGGCCTTGGTCGAGGCCCTGCTTATCCGGCTCGACGACGAGAACATGACCAACCGCGAAGTCATGACCTTCCGGATGCTCAACACGCCGGTCGACCAGGTCGCCACGGCGCTGCAAAACTACCTCAACCAGGAACGCCAGATCGAAAACCAGGCTTCCGGGACCTACTATCCGCAAAGCGCGCATGAGCAGTACCTCAAGGAGGTCGTCATCGTCCCCGAACCGGTGACCAACATGCTCATCATCAGCACGACGCCGAAATACCGCGACCGGATCGTCAAAATCGTGCAGGAACTCGACGCGAGGCCGCCGATGGTCCACATCCAGGTCCTCGTCGCCGAAGTGACGCTCAACAACGGCTGCGATTTCGGGACGGAATTGGGCCTCCAGGATGCCATCCTGTTCAGCCGCTCGTTGGACGGCGTGCCCGGCTTTAACTTTGTCGGCAATGCACTCGGCAACAACACCGATTCCGGTACGGACAATTCGACGGTCGGGACGCAGGGCGTTTCCAGCCTGGGCGTCGGTCGAACCGGCGCGAACGGGGGGCCCGGCGGTTTCATTTTCTCCGCTTCCAGCGAATCCGTCTCGGTCCTGATCCGGGCCCTGGAAACCTCGGGAAAAGTCCAAATCCTGAGCCGGCCGCAGATGACGACGCTCGACAATAAACAGGCCGAGTTCCAGAGCGGCGAGCGCTTCGCCTATGTCGAGACTTCCAACGTCAGTACGGGCGGCGTCATCTCCAACGGAACGGACTGGATGTCGGTCGGGATCGTGTTGGATGTGACCCCCCGGATCACCCCGGACAACCAGGTGATGATGGACCTTTATATCGAACGGAGCCGGACGGGCCCCGAAAGCGAAGGGACCGTCATCCAGGGTGGGGCGAATCCGATCAGGCAGCCAAGGATTTTGATCACGATGGCCCGTTCCTCGCTCAGCGCCATGAGCGGCCAGACGATCATCATGGGCGGCCTCATTCACGAACAGACCAACCATACGGAGGTCGGCATCCCGTACCTCAACAAAATCCCGGTCCTGAAACACATGTTCAATTACGAGAGCAAGACGAAGGAACGCAAGGAATTGATCATCATGATGACGCCGACCGTGATCCGGAGCGAATACGACATGGAACTGCTCAAGCAGCAGGAGGCCGGCCGGATGCATTGGTGCCTCAACGACGTCGTGAAAATCGGCGGCGGCAAAATCCGGACCCGGGGTTGCGATTGGTACGCAGGGGAAACCGAAATGGTCCCGATGGAAAACGCGGCGGTGCCGGACGAAGATATTCTGCCTTCCGAGGACAGGGTCAAGCGAAACTATCCGACTCCCGCCGTTCCGCCGGCCCCGACGCTCGCTCCGCCGGACAACCGTTGAGGTCGCACTGCAAAAGAAATCAAAAGAAGCACTCGTTTGCGCGTCGTGCTCTGGAAGAAATTGACGAAAAGAACATCCAAAATAAAAGTTTTCCAATGCGAAAGTTGCTCTTAGCCCTGACGCTTCCCTTCCTCTTCGTCGGCTGTACTTCGATCCAATCGAAAATGGACGCCGCGTCGATGTCGATGAAAGCCTCGCTCAACATGATCCCGGTGTCCCAGTGTACGGCGTTTTGGGACGCCGCGGTCCGCCACGACAAGGAACTGGAAAAACCGGAACGGGGATTTGCCGGACGCGCCTATTTTTATGGGGACGACTCGCGCTATCCCGTCAAGATCACCGACGGGCACGTCGTCGTTTACGCCTTCGATGAAATCGACAGGGCGGTCGACGACCACGCTCCCGACCGCAGCCATGTCTTCACGCCGAAAGACCTCAAGCGGTTCTACAGTAAATCGAAAATAGGGCATTCCTACAGTCTCTGGATTCCTTGGGATACGCAGGGGCCGGACGGTGAGGCCAAACAGGTTGCCCTCATCGTCAAGTACGTTCCGCCGCGAGGCTCTTCCATCGTCAGCCAGCAGGCGAAAGTCTACATACCGGGTAAAATCGGGGACCGCATGATCGCCACCAAAGCGGATTGGGATTCGCTCAAGAGCGCCGACGGTTCGATCCGGCAGGTCGCCCAGCTTGGACACCAAGGCATCAAACGACCGCAACGGGTCCAGGCCAACGTCATCGAGCGGGCTTATCGCCCGGACCGGATGCTGACGACGACGTTCGAGTTGGCCGGTCCGCTTTCCAAAACGGGACAACTCGCGGAAACGACGACTCTGGCCCCCGTTTTGGCACGCACTCAGGGAACCGGAGCGCAACCGGCAAACGGAATGGGGGGACGCGAAGAACACGACGAACGCCTGGCCGCACACCATGCCGCCGGACTCCCTTACCCGCACGACGCGATTCAACACGGCGCGATGCAACAAGACGCGATCATCCCGGAATCCTACCTGCCGATGTCGTACCATCCGGGCAGAGAGATGCCCACACCGGCGCCCGCACAATTTTCCGCACCGGGAAATATCACATATCCGGCAGTGTTTCCGAATCCGTATCCGAACCAGATGCCGGTTTCGGGGGAAGCGGGGCCTTCAGCGGTTGGGCGGGAAACAATACCCCTGAACGCGTGGCCTCCGAGCGCGTGGAACCAGTACGGGGGGGACCAGTACGGGGGGTATCCACCTTCGGCTGGGCAAGTTCCGAATGAACCAGGATATCATTACGGACCTCCTGGACACCCGGCTCAAGCAGGGCCAACTGCTCCATTACAAGCCGCTCCCCAGGCGTTTTCACCGTTCCCGAGAGAGTCGCGCTCCACCCTTCCACATGGGGAGCCAGTGCGGCGCTGACCGGAACGGGATGACGGCTGAGCGTGGAAAACCGGGCAATCCGACTTTGAAACGCCGAAGCCATGCCGGTTTCATATTCGAGGGAAAATTCCTCGTTCTCGTTCGTGTCGAAGGATGCGCCCGGCCGGGAAACCGTGCGACCGCTGCTGCTGACCCCCGCGACGGAACTGCCGCCGTAAGAGGAACGACTGGAACCGGTTCGGGAGGCACCGCTTCGACTCGAACTGCGGCGTGTCGAGCTTCGTGTCGTCGTTCGCCCGGGA
>DOMV01000318.1:13548-14917 GCA_003509805.1 Planctomycetaceae bacterium | reverse complement strand
TGTTGCCGGGAACCGATTACGCTCCGGAGCTTCTCGTGAAACGTCAAAAACTTTCGCGTCGCGGCCCTTCCGCCGCCCAATGGAAGGATATCTGTTTCGGTTGGCAATTGGCGAAAGAGATGGGCCGGCTCGACATCGGCCAAAGCGTGTGCGTCAAAAACCAGGCGGTGCTTGCCATTGAGGCGATCGAAGGAACCGACGAGTGTATCCGTCGCGCGGGGGCGCTCTGCACGGCCGGCGGATTCACGATCGTCAAGGTCGCCAAACCGCAACAAGACATGCGGTTCGACGTTCCCACCTTCGGCCTGCTCACGCTTCAAACCATGGTCGAATCCGGAGCCAAGGTCCTTGCCGTCGAGGCGGGAAAAACCATTTTCATCGACAAGCAGGAAGTCGTCGACTTCGCCGACCTGCATAACATCGTCGTCGTTTCCATTATCGAAGACGACGCCGCAGCCGGGAATTCGCCTTTTCCGGAATACCCGCCGGGTTGACGGTTCCGCTTGGCAAGCCGGCCTGGAAGCCCACCCGTGAAAATGGGCTTCTCGAAAGTCGGCTTCGGGAAATTTCGATGGCGTCCAGTATACTGGAAACGCGGCGAAAACGGGCATTGGGTCAAGTCCGCTGCCGCACTCACTCGCCATGAACATCCGTTCAGACAAATGCTTAAACGGTTCGTTCGAGCGGCAGGCGATTGTGCGCGGGAACCGTTTCAGGCCGTTTCCGGTCTATATCATGCCATTTACGGTTTATCGCCGAATCAACCGGCTTCGGTATAGGACCAGTCGAGGCCGAAATCGAGGCTGACCGCCGAATGCGTCAACGCTCCGACGCTGATGCGGTCGACACCGGACTCGGCGATCGCGCGGAGCGTCTCCAGGTTGACCCCGCCCGAGGCTTCCAACGGCGTCCTGTTTTCCGATGTGGCGGTCACCGAAGCGTTTCGAATCGCGATCGCTTCCCGAAGCATCGCCGGGCTCATGTTGTCGAGCAGGACGAGATCGGGGTTCGCCGGAAGCACTTCTTTCAATTGTTCCAGCGTATCGACCTCGATTTCCAGGAGCGGACCATCCAGGCCGGGCCGTGTCGCTATGGGCAATGTCACTATGGGCCGTGTCGCCGGCGGAAAGCGTTCGGCGAGATAATTTCGGGCGTTTCGAACCGCCTCGGCCGGTGTGAACCGCACGCCTGTTTTCGAAGAGGAGGGCGTTTTCGAAAAAGAGGTCGATCCCGAATCGCCCGGGCCGCCGAACGCCAAATGGTTGTCCTTAATCAGAACGGCGTCATAAAGGCCGGTCCGGTGGTTCCTGCCGCCACCGCAACGAACGGCGTACTTTTCCAGCCGCCGCCAGCCGAGCGTTGTTTTGCG
>DOMV01000318.1:0-13541 GCA_003509805.1 Planctomycetaceae bacterium | reverse complement strand
AAGGTCGCGATCCCGGAAAGCCGACCGAGAAAATTGAGCACGAGCCGCTCCGCGCCGAGGAGCGCCGCCGCCGGTCCGGACATTTCGCCGATCCGGTCGCCGGGAACGATTTCCCGGCCGTCTTCACAAGCCGGCTTCCAAGTGAGACGGTCATCGACACGATCGTCGAAAGGACACGTGTCGAAACAACGCATGATGAGCGGTATTCCGGGCATTCCGGCTAAAACGCCTTGTTGACGTGCGTGGATGACGGCGCAACCCCGGGCCGAAGGGGGAATCAGGGCCGTCGAAGTCAGGTCTCCGATCGTTCGACGATCCTCTGCAAACGCCAGTTCGATCAACCGTTGCAAATCCTCTTCCAGTTCCGAATTCCAAATCGTTTGATAGAAGTCCCGCATCATGAAATCGTTGGTTCGTCTGTTCAAAATATACAGGCAACGCGGTGAAATTGATTGTNNTTGTTTGGCGAAGACTGCTTGTTGCTATCACTCGACGCAACGTCCTTGTAGATATCCTTGCAAATGTCGAGTTGCACGTTTTGTTCAAGCGACAGGCAATTTTCACGGGAACCATTTCAGGCCGATTGCGGCATACTCCGGGCACACCGTTCCCGCTTCGCACGTCCATTCTACCATAAGCGACCGCGATGTGATACAATGTTGTGATACAACGGCGAATCGGATCGTCCGTTTTCCCGTTTTCAAAATGCCGGTCTTCAGGTAAAAAACCGCGCAAAATACCCGGCTGCCCGGGTAACCCCAAAAGATCATGCCGGAAAAGAAAACATCCCTTTCACCGCTGATACTTCGTGCATACGATCGCGCAACCTTGACGGTCATCGTACTGTTCGGCTTGTTCCCGCTCGTCGGCGGCGCCGTGCTGACGCCCGATTCGCTGGAACATGACAAGGCGTGTGAACGGCATTTCACCTTTCGCGTCGATCCGAATACCGCCGAATGGGACGAGTTGGTCCTGCTTCCCGGCATCGGCGCGAAACTGGCCGAGGCGATCATCGAAACACGGGATACGAGAGGTTCCTTCCGCAACGCCGGGGACATGGTCCGCGTCAAAGGAATCGCAACCAAACGATCCGATGCGCTGAGACCCTACCTGGTATTTCCTTCGCCCCGTGATTGACTGCCCCGTGCTTGACTGCCCCGTAATTTACTGCACCATGATCGACCCGATCCCGGTCGGGGGCATTGATCGGATCATTGAAATCAACCTCGTTTTTATCGGCCTGAAATCCGTATGACGCATTGTCCCAAGTGCCGGCAATTGATTTCCGGGGAAGATGTCGCCGAATGCGGCGATATCGTGTGGGGACGGTGCGCGCATTGCAACATTCTCTTTCGCGTGGTCCCCGAGGCGTTGAAACATCGACCCCCGGAAGCCCGGTTTCGGCTTTGGAACGACCGGGGACGGTTGTGCGTCCAGGGAAAACGGCGGGGAATTTTCGCGACCGAGCATCGACTTTCGTTCGGACGGGACGATTTTCATTATCGTTGGAACCGTTTTTTCTTCGGCGGCAAGACGACCGTACCGCGCGGACGACTCCAATCGGTCGAACCGATGGTGCGGGAGGGAACGGGTAAACGCCCCTTTCGTACCGGCTGCGGGATACTGATTACCTATTGGTGCCTCGGAAGCCGCGACAAGCGCCGTCCCCGCCTGAAGGCGATCCGCATTCCCGTGAACACGATTTCCGAACAGGATTGGCTCCTCAACGAAATCTGCGGTTTCCTCGACCGGACGACGCGTTATCCGAGCATGTTCCTGAAATACCGCGCGAAAGAGCATTTCGGCAACGATGCGCTCGAAATGTTCTACGAAAACAGGACGGTCTGCCTCCGTATTCATTGCCCGCGCTGCGGTTCGGGAATTCCGGGCGGGAAAATCGACATCCGTGCCGGCAGGGCGTATTGCGTACAAAAATATTGCCGGCACGTTTTTTCCTGGCGCGATCTTTTCGAGGCCCCGCTCACGGAAGAAGAGCCGCCGACGCGGTCGATTTCGTCCCGGGTCGCCGGGTACGGCGATTTGAACGATGTCCGCGCCGTCCATTTCGCCGTGAACGCGAATCCGCTGGCGTCGATTCCCTTCGGCGCCGATCCGCCTTCGACCGCGCCGTTGCCGAGGCTCTTTTTCGAACGTCCCCGGATCGTCCGCAAACACGGGACCCTTGCCGTCGGCATCGAAGCGGCCGGGAAATACCGGAAGGAAACCGGATTCGCGTTCTTCCATTTTCTGCTCGTCTGCTTCCTGGTCCTGTTTTTACCCGCCTGTCTCGTCGACGACGTTCTCGAAACCGGCCACACAGGCGACGCCTTTGCCCGGGTCCTGGTTTTCCCGGTCCTTTTCCTCCCGCTGCTCGCCTTTCTCCATTATTCGTTCCGGTATCTGCTGGCATGTCTTTACCGAACCTGGGGCCGCTGGGACATCGTCTTCAAGGCAGGGACGATAACTTATTGCCGCTCGTGCGGCCGTTTACGCAGCCGGGTTTCGTTTCCCTTTTCGGAAATCACCGAAGTGGGCGCCAACACCGTTTCCCAAGGCCGGTTCGATCACGTCGAGGCGTTCACCCCGCACCAGGTGAGAATCGATTACGGCGTCAAAAAAAAGACGCTCGTGATTCCATGCAACAACACCGACGAACAACTCTGGATTCTCGGCGAACTTTATGAATCTCTCCGGCGATAATAATTTTGAAGCCGATGTATACCTGAAACGCGATGAAAACGGACATTCGGTCAAGTCCGCCTGCCGCACGCACTCGCTCACAACGTTTGTTATTGCAGGTATTTACGCAAATCGTTCGAGCGACAAGCGATTGTTCACGGGAGGATCATATCGAAGCCGGTTGAACTTTCTGGTCAAACCGCCTGTTTACCTTCGGGAAATGCCAATGGCTTCCAGCGGTCCTTTCTAAAAAAACAGCCCCTCATGGAGCGATGCCGGCCACGCATTTCAGGGGCGAATTTATTGTCGCCTTTTTAGTTTTCGTCCAAAAGCGTCGATTAATTCTCGTTCGATCATCGTTCGTTTCAGGGCGTTACGCTTGTCGCCGTGCGACGGACGACGCGACACGTCGTCCCACGGACTGCGACTTCGATCCTTCAAATGCTCCTCCTTCTCGTTCCACGACCACAGCTCGACCATCGTATAACCCCAGAGATTCATCATAAAAGTACCGATATGCGCGTTCAAATTCCTCACCTGCTGTTTGCCCAGACCCCATTCCTCCTTCAAGTCCTTGAACATCTCTTCAATGGTGAACCGCCGTGCATACGTTTCCAGTATTTCCACCGCACTCAAATTCACGTCCGTCGAGATCAACTCCAAAGGCTTGCCAAACGCCGCAATTTGCGGCAGGAGCCGCTTGACGAGATCGACCGCAAGTTTCGTCTTCGTCTTGAATTGGATTTTGTACTTTTTTTGAAGTTTTCGAATCTCCACCTTACTTGATTATCTTCGGAGAACGCTTGATTGCCAACAGCGCCAAGACATCTTTTAGATCGGCTTTGTTGGAGACGCCGAGAAGAAGCCATTTACCGTCGTGATAAACCGCTGCGGCATCGTACTGTTCCCGAACGATCGGTTGGAGTTCTTCCTTGATCGTTTCAACCTTGGCCTGTTCTTCCACTCCGAAGACGATACACAAGGCGAAGCGATTCTTTTCGGGAATCAATGTGCAGAAAGACCGGTTCTTTTTGTACCGGAGGCTCCAACCGTGTTTCTTGCCGCCGTAAAGCCAATCGGGTTCGAACACTCCGGGATAGCGGCGGGCGATTTCCTCTTCGAGAGCCCGCCAGAGCGCGTAGTTCCGTTTGCCGACGTGCTTTTCGATCCGTTCCGGCGTCGGCGTTTCGGTTTTGTCAATCAGGCGTTCGGGATTTTCCGTTGTCATTTTTTCAGGAAGGGGTTGCTTTGAATGGCCGAATTCAAGGGATCGTCGATATTCAAAATCTTCATATCCGTAACGGACGGGTCCAAGCGACGATTTTCTTGTGGCAATGGCGTGAGCGATTGATCCGGATAGGAACGCAATTCCTCGAAACTCATTCCTGCGGTTTTTTGCTGGAACCGCTCCTGCAATTCGCATTTTATTTGAACCGTACTGAAACCTTCAACAGGTTCAGGAGTGATTTTTTCATTCATAATCCACCGCCTCCGGAGGTGTTCTGATTTTCAATCATTAGGTAACCGAGCCGGAGATGCACGGAATTGTATGCCCGAATTCGGCCGACGTTGACAATATGCTTGAAATTCCAGCTGACAAGGACATCCGCGCGGGCAAGTGTCGCCATCGCGATATGCCTGGCATCGTCCAGACAGGATTCGCCGACTACCTTTTCCGAGATGTATTTTCCGGCGAGGTCCCCGGCTTCGGACGTCAATTGCACATATTCGACGGGAAGCAACAAAAGATCATCGAAAAAGGCACGTACATGGGACGGCGCTCCCATCATTTTGCCACGAAGAATGTCCGAAACGATGATCGTGATATCGCGACGACGAACCGCACTCCAAAACGGCTCGGTTTGCCAATCGAATTCCTTGTCGAATTGGCCACCGATAACGGAAGTGTCCACATAAACTCGTCGGATCATGTTCTTGCCCATCCATTCTAACGTAATCGCCGCTTTTTTCAAGCGGAAAAACGACGGTGAGCGGTCAGCGGGATTACCGACTCGAATTTGTTTCCCCGCATGCCAAAAATCGGGGTCGGAATGCGTATATACCGGAAGCCATTGAAATTTCCCGAAGCCGGCGATTCGGGAGCCTGCCCACCGGAAACAACACAGCCGAAGGTAAACAGGCGGTTTGACCAGAAAACTTAACCGGCTTCGGTATAAAGGTTCCAGAGAAGAAATTGAACCCGCTCCTTGCAGATTCCCGGCGGCAATACTTTACCCACCGGCTGGATCGGCGGCAGAGGTGTGCCGAACAAATCGGTATTGTACTTTTCAAGAGCCGACCAGATGCCGGATTCACCGTGAAGGTCGCGAGCGAAATCGACGAGCACCTCGGCAAGTCGGGTGCGGTTCGAAGCCAAAAGTTGAAGCGTATCGAAACGGAATTGCGTTTCGGCGTCGCGTTCGTGCTTGTAATTTTTAACGAAGAAGCCGGACAGACACAAAAAAACCGCATCGGCATCATCCCTGTTGTACGAAAGTTCAGAACGAATCCCAGGAGACACGCAATGCGTCAAAAGCATGAAAACATTTTGCCCGGCTTCTTGCACGACGGCGAAAACGAAACCGAAAAGACGAACGAGAATGTGCGACATTTTCTTGCAGCTCGACCGACGAGACTCTCCGAGCACAGCATCCGGCCCTTGAAAACGGGTGCCTCGCGATCTATATTTTGGATATGCTGGAAACGCGGTGGAAACGAACATGCGGTCAAGTCCGCCTGTCGCACGCACTCACTCGCCCCCAACCGCTGTTTGTACAAGGACATAAACGTTTCATTCGAGCGGCAGGCGATTGTGCGCGGGAACCGTTTCAGGCCGTTTACAGTATATTCAGGTGGTGTGTGTTTGCCGGGATGCCATACCGGAAGCGATTGCAATTTCCCGAAGCCGACGATTCGGAAGCCCGTTTTCACGGAGAGTAAACGGGCGGTCGAGCGGAAAACTCAACCGGCTTCGGTATAAACAGGCGGTCAAAACGGGCTGTGTTTACCAACGACTCAACCGGCTTCGGTATCAATCATCCTTGTTTTATGGACGAGAACGACATTCGTTCCCAACAGGAAAAGCACGGCGAAGAGGTGCGTGAAATCATTGCCTCGAAAAGCCGTTTCCGTGAACTCGTAACAAGGGCGGGCGGCTACATCGCGCGATATCGGCCCCGGCTCGGCACGAATCTCACGCATTCGCTTTCGACCGTGCTCCGGCTCGGCAATGCGTACTTGCGCGGCGAGTACCGCGATGTTTCGAAATCGACGCTTTCGTTGCTCGCGTTCGGCCTGCTCTATTTCGTTTCGCCGATCGACCTGATCCCCGATTTCCTCATTCCGATCGGCTTCGTCGACGACGCCTTCGTGCTCGGCTGGGTCGTTCAACGCCTTTCCGGCGAACTGATCCGGTTCCGATCCTGGGAGCGTGCCGGGGCATGCCGCGCGTTGCTGCCCTCCATGGATTTCGACCGGATCGAGTCGGTCCTGCTCATTGCCGGCTGGTTTTCCGAAACAACCGATTACGCCGAACATGTCGCCCTAGTGAAAACGATTTACCGGAATGCCGATGTCTCGCTTTTCCGCTGGAAATCGAACGGCTTCTGGGAGAGTGCCCTGCGACAGGCAGACGGCGAGGCGCCGGTCGCGCTGCTGAAGAAACTGGATCTGTCAAATCGGGAACGAACGGTCCTGATCGGACATTCGCTCGGCGGACGGATCGTCGTTCGAACGCTCGCCCAATGGAACCGGGCCGCCGGTCCACATGTCGAGCACCTCCGGGTGGACGATGTGCAGGTGGATACGGTGCAAGCGGACGATGTGCGGGCGCCGTCGATTCTCCAATACCGGGTCGCCCATACGCTCCTGATGGGAGCGGCGATCGACTGCGACGATGCGGCCATCGCGCCGGCTTGTACGGCGGTTCGCGATGTCATCCTGAACTTCCACAACAAGGCAGACGGCGTGCTGCGATATCTTTACAAGCCGTACCAGGGGAAAAACTCGCTCGGCGCGACCGGTTTGAGTGAGGCCGTCGCGGAAGGATGTCCGGTCGTTCCCCCGAATTGGCACGACCTGATCGTTTCGGGAAACGAGGAGCATGTCCTCGGATTGATCGAGAATGCCGCAGCCCTCGGTTCCCTGTTCAAATCGAAGGCCCCGTTCAAGATGCTCCGCGCCAATCCCGATCTCCTCAAATCGCTCGGGAACATGCACCGGCACCAGTTTTTGAACTATATTCAATTCTATAAAGATCTCGTTTCTTCGGACAAGTGACCGTTCTCCTCCTCAACCTGCCGTTTGCGAACCTCGCGTGGCCGAATCTCGGATTGAGCCTGTTGAAAAGCGCGCTCGTTTCGAGGGGAATCGACTGCGATCTGGATTCGCCCTGTTTCGATCTCGCCGAACGGATCGGCCCGGATTTCTATTCGTGGATCGCCGACGGTTTCGCGTTCGTCCTGGGCGGCGAGGCGATGTTTGCGCAGGATTATTTCGGCAGCCGGATCCCCGATCTCGAAACCTTCTGGAAGGAGGTGATCCTTTGGACCGAGCCGCTTACGGAGGACGATCGCGCCGATTTTTTCACGGTTGCCGGGGCGATTCCCCCTTTTTTGGACGATTATTTCGAATCGGTGTCCTGGGATCGATACCGGATCGTGGGGTTTTCGCTCACATTCCAGCAAACCCTGGCTTCGCTCGCCTTGGCCCGGCGTATCAAGGCGACGTATCCGGATATCGTGCTCATGTTCGGCGGGGCCGCCTGCGAAGGCGGGATGGGGGCCGCCCTGATCGAACTGTTTCCCGAAATCGATTATGTTTTCCTCGGCGAAGCGGATGTCACCTTCCCCGAAGTCGTTCGCCGACTACTGGACGAACGGGACGGTTCCCATGCTATTGATCTTCCCCCGGGAGTCTTGTCGCGGTCCTCCCTCCTTTCCCCGTCGAAACCGGATTCACAGGCGACCGGAAACGAATCGACCAGGTGTTCAGCCCGTCCGATTGCTTTGTCGACTGCTTTGCTGGCCGCTTTGCCGGCCGGGCCCGTGCCGGTCGATCTGGACCGCTTGCCGTTTCCCGATTTCGATGATTATTTTTCCCGGCTTGCCGCTTCGCCGCTCCGCGAAGAGATTGATCCGCTCCTGTTTTTCGAGACTTCGCGGGGCTGTTGGTGGGGGGAACGAAACCAGTGCGCCTTTTGCGGCCTGAACGGTTCTTCCTTGAAATACCGCTTCAAGACTCCCGCCCGGGCCGTCGAAGAGCTACAATACCTGTGTGAACGCCACGGTATCCGCAAAGCCGCGGCTGCCGACAACATCTTCGCGAACGAGTATTTCACGACCTTTCTTCCCGCGCTCAAGGAGTCCGGGCTCGGGCTCCGGTTCGAGTATGAAATGAGGTCGAACCTCACGAAAGCACAGTGCATGCAGTTGGTCGACGCCGGGCTCGCCGCGGCTCAGATCGGTATCGAAACCTTTTCGACGCCTTTGTTGAAATTGTTGCGCAAAGGGACGCTGGCGCGGCACAATCTCCAGATTCTCAAATGGTTTACCGCTGTGGGAATCGAGATCAAATGGAATGTCCTGTACGGATTTCCCGGCGAACCGACCTCGGAGTACGTCGCCATGACCCGGCTGGTTCCGCTCCTGATTCATTTGAAACCGCCGCTCGCCGTCGGACCCGTCCGCGCCGACCGGTTCGGTCCTTATCATTCCCACCCGGAACAATTCGGGATTGCCAATATTCGACCGCACCGCGCGTTCGGGCATCTCTATCCGTTCGACGAAGACGCCTTGAGCCGGTTGGCGTATTTTCATGAATTCGATTACGCCGGTAATCGGGAGCCGCTCAAGGAGGTCGCGGATTTTCTGGACCGGGTCGAGGAATGGCGACTCCATGCCGGACATTTTACGTTTCAGGCTTTCGATCGCGCAGACGGCGTTCTTCTTTTGACGGACACCCGACCGTGCGCCGCCACGTTCCAGCGACGCCTCGGCGGATGGGAGCGTCTCCTTTACCTCGAATGCGATACGGCGCAGAGTCTGGACCGTCTGTGTGGCAGATTCGTCGAACAATTTGGCGAAAAAACGCGGGAAACGATCCTCGCGACGCTCGAATCCTGGATTGCCGAAAAAATCATGATCAACATCGACGATTATTATTTCAGTCTCGCGACGTTGCGGACGGATATGCCGTAACCGATGATAAAATAGTACGTTCGGGACACATCACGCAGCCCGTCGGACAGGTTGGGCCGTTTTTGTCGCCGTTTTTCCCTTGGAAAATTGCTCGAAAGAAAAGATTTGCGGCGATTCTTCCTCATGTTCCGGTAACGGGATGGATGCCGTTTCCGGTTGCCGATGTTCCTTCGGAATACTGCCCGGCCGTGGCGGCGACAGGACGTTTTCGGGCGTATTTTCTTCAAGGAACTGCTTCAACACGGTGACGGCCCGGCGCGAATGGGGATTCAGGGAGGCAAGCAATCGGGAGCAGTCCTCCCAAAGTCCCGCATCGAGACGAATCGCTTTTTCAAAATAAAGAACGGCAAGTTCGTGATCTCCATCCAACGCAAAGAGATATCCCAGCGTCAACCAGTTGGAGGGGTTTTCCGGCTGTAAAAGAATCAACCGCTCGAAACACAAACGGGTATGCCCCCGAAACCCCATTTCAAAATACAGTTGGCCGAGTTGCAACAGCACTTCCGCATTCGTCGGGTCGAGTTCGTGCGCCTGATACAGGGCCTCGATCGATTCATTTTTCCTTCCGAGAAAACGAAACGTTATCCCCATGTTGTAAAGGAGTTGCGACTGGAGGAGCGGTATTCTCGTTTCGAGGTGTTCAAGGGAAATATCCGGTGTTCGAAATTCGGGCGAATGAATCAACGTATGTGCCGTCAGGACGCGGACCCCCTGTTGGAAAAAGCGTATTCCGATCTCCGGCTCATGGGTTTGGCAATGAGCAATCCCGATTCTTCCCATGATTTGAGCAAACTCATATACCGGCCGGGCCGCAATTTCCTCCGTCAAACGAAGATACGTCGATTTCGCCAACTCCATATCCCCCTGAGTAAACGCCGCTTTTGCCGCCATCCAGCGTTCATCGCCATTCATCGCGTCCCAAAGCTCATCGGGTATCATAGAATTTCGGTCCATCGTCGTACTACTCTCCGGATAAAAAAACCAACCGAGGGCGAACCGGACTTTTGGCGGCATTGTTTGCACAAAATCCGAGACAGCCCTGACAGACAGCCTTGACAGAAAGCCCTGACTTTCAGGCAAGATCGATATCGTCATTTTTTTCGTCAATATTGATATAACCTGTAAATTTTATCGGTTGTTCGTTTGGCTCACGCCCGAAACCAGGTTGATCTTGCTCGAATCGATCAGGATTCGTACAATTGCCGAAGTCGGGCGGTTTATGCAAAATAGTCAAACAATTTTTCGCCTCACGCAGGATGCGAGTCAACATTCACGGACTGATCGACAATGCCAAATGCCATCAAATGGTTCGGCAACTTCGTTGGCCCGAAGGTGTCGAGTGTCCGCATTGCCACGCCGCCGAAGTCGCCAGAAATGGACACGATGAAACACGGTCGGTTGACGGAATGGGGCTATTCGCACCAAACCGTTTGTCATCCTCATGGCGCGTATGCCCGTGACGAGGACGGCGACGGTTTCCATGAGGTTCAAGTCAACACGATGGCAAGTTGTTGGTCGCTGTTACGGAGTTGGCTTCGGCCCCACCGCGGCGTTTCGCAGGAACGCCTGCCGGTTTACATTGGTTTTTTTCAGTTCGTCCACAATGCTCGTCAGCGGGGCAACTCGCTGCTCCGATCCCTCGTCGAGGCCCTCGTCGCCGTCAACCCGGTTTCGGGGTAGAGCCTTCCCGCAGGCGTTCCAGCAATCGGTCAAGAAATGTGTGGAGAAAACGCTCATTGTCGACGGGACGGCCGCACAGGTCGTAAAGCGTCGTAAAAGGAGCACGGTAAAACTCTTCCGGAGCGTCGCGCATCGAATTGTTCGTATTGATTCCGATTCCGAAGATCGCGAAACCCGGCCGCGGCGATTCGATCAGGATACCGGTAATCTTTTTGCCGTCGACATGGACATCGTTCGGTTCGTGAACGGTCGTTTCATATTTTCCGCGGAAACCTTGCGTATCCAATGTCTCGCGGATCAATCCGGCTACGACCTCGGCGATGACCGGGGAAAAGGCCGGCAGCGTTTGCCTCTCCAGACCGTATGCCTCCAGATCGACGACGACGGAAAATGCCAGCATTCCGGGGCCCGTCCACCAACGTTTGTTGTTTCTGCCCCGTCCGGCCGTTTGGTGGTTTGCGCGAATTACCAACGGCAACGACGTTCGCGTCAGGGAATCCGACAATAATTCTTTTCCCTTGTCGTTGGTGGAACCGAGTGTTTCAAAATGGAGAACATTGTACATTTCAGTACGATACGGACGGTAATTCCTATTGACCTTTCAGGCCGTATATCGTACTACTTGTCGGTATTTTTTGCAACAGGGGCGGCTTCGGTATAAAAGGACGTTGTTTTGAACATCTTGGCGATGAAAAAGTTGAAACACGCGATTCGAAAGAATCCGAAAGCGGCGCGGATGCGGCTCGGATCGTTCGATCAATACTTCCTTTTCAGGTTGGTCGTCATCCCGCTTGTGCTTTGCACGTCACCGTCGGCCGGTTTTTCTCAATACGGTTCGGTCGGCCAATACGGTTCGGTCGGATTGGTCGAATCATCGCGTCAACCGGCGACGATCTCTCCGTCGCCTATCGATACGCGACCGTATCTTCCGAGTTCTCCCGGATATTCTTCGTCCGGATATGCTTCGTCATCGGCTCTTGATTTCGGGGACACCGGGAGTGCCCATCCTCCTTATTTAGCCCAAAATACGCCGTCGGCCGCCTTGCCCGGTTTTGATGCGAGTCATGCCGCCGGTTCCATGCCCGCTCCGATCACCGCGCCGGTATCGGGGACCGCGGTCCCGAACACGACGATTGATCCGTATGCGATTCCGCCAAAGAAGAACCTTTTCGAGACGATTGCGAGCGAATACAAAACGTATGTCCCGGAGACCTACAACACAGTCAGGCGGTTTTGCGAAGTCGCCTCCCTCCAATACTACCTGATGCCCAAGGGCGGTTCGGATTCCCTCCAGATCAACGACTTGGAAGCGCGACTCCAGTTTGCGATTCCATGCCGCTGGCTTCCGGGCGGGACGAAACCCGGAACGGCTCCCGACTATTTGTACATCGCTCCCGGAGTGGAATTTTCCTGGTGGGAACAGGAGTATTCCGACGGTTTCGGCAGGGCGGTCAATCTTTTCGGGGCGTATTGTGATTTCGGCATGAGGCCGCGTTTGACGGAGAACTTCGCCCTTGACGCCTGGATCCGCGTCGGCGTCTACTCCGATTACGAAAAAGTAACAGGCAAAAGCTGGCGGGTCCAGGGCCGCGCGATGGGGATATTCAAGATTTCCGACCGTTGGCAGGGAACCGTCGGCGTCATGTATCTCGATCGCGCCAAAGTCAAGATTCTCCCGTCCGGCGGCGTGATCTGGATGCCGAACGATGATTATATTTTCAAGTTGACATTCCCGGACCCGAAAATTTCGATGCGTATCCCGACGGCCGGCGCGGTCGAATGGTGGGGTTACGTCCAGGGGGATTACGGCGGCGGAAGTTGGACGACAACCGATTATTACGACGGTTTGGACGATAAATCGACGTTGCGGATGGATTACAATGACATCCGGCTCGGCATCGGCGTCGAGTTTGACAATCCCGCCTGCCTCAGCGGCTTTGCGGAAATCGGCGGCGCCTTTGCCCGCGAAGTGGTGCTTGCCGGGCACGGGACTTGGAAACCGTCCGACGCCTTTTATTTCCGTGTCGGCCTGCTTTACTGACCCCTGTCCGTAGAATCCTGTCCGTAGACCACCGTCCGTAGACCCCTGTCCGTAGCCCCCTTTCCGTAAAATCCGGCCTGTAGAACCGTGTTTTGCGAATGACCCAATGTGTTTCCGGCTTTGTTTCATTTTGGTCGCGTTGATGCCCTCCCCATTGATTTCAAATGCCGGCGGGGAGAGGGTATCGTACGCGCGGGAAGGGCACGGCGCCGACGGGGTGGTTGTCCGGTCGGATGCTCCCGGTTCTCCCGGTCGGAATGTGCAGGCGTCTGTGTTGCAGGCATCCTCGCAATTATATGTTTCTCCGGCGCATCCGGGCGACCCGCAACAACGCCGTGGAGTCGTGACGAATCATTACGGGGCGAATCGTTTCGGCTTGATCGTCGAATCGCAACCGGCAACGAGCGTGATACCGCGCGGCGGTCGGCAAAGTTTTTTCCAGAAGATCGAGGCCCGGTATCTTTTCGCGCCTTCCAGTGGAAGCGACGGCCTGGAAATGAATCGGCTCAACGTGAGCGCGACCTGTGCCGTGCCGCTGCCGAATCCGAAATCGCCCCTCCTGGTCACGCCGCTGTTTTCGGCCGATTTTCTTTCGCTCAGGGACAAGGACCGTTTTGACATGCCCGACACGCTGTATTCGGCCGGCGTGAGCCTGCTCTGGATGAAACCGGTCGGTTCAAAGACGGTTTTCTCGCTGGGGGTTTCCCCGACGTGGAGCAGCGACTTCGAGCAGGACGGCGCCGACGCGATGCGGGTCCCCGTGCATTTCGGCCTCCTTTGGCTCTGCAATCCCCGAACCCGGATCATGATCGGGGCCGCCTACCTGGATCGGAACGATTATCCCTGGATTCCTTTTGTCGGATTGACCTGGACGCCCTCGTTCGATTGGCACATGGAACTCGGTGTGCCGCGAACCCGTATCTCGAAGTTGGTCTGGGCCGACG
>DOMV01000174.1 GCA_003509805.1 Planctomycetaceae bacterium | reverse complement strand
GTCGGTTGCCCACCGTTTGAAGAGCGCTTCGCCCCTCAAATCATGGAACGTCGACTCGCGAGGCTTTCACCGGATGATGCCGCGTTGTTTCAATCGCTCCTCTCCGAATTGAGCGGTGAAGGTCGAAGCGATCAAAACGTCGCGATGAAGCAACTGGAACATCTTGTCGAAAAGTCGGATAATGTCGACACGTTCGATATTGAAACGGATAAAACGGACTTGTTTCCTGCCGATGGAAAGATGTATTCCGCCGTCTGGTCGGAAGCGGCGACAATGAGACGTAACAGTTTGTTGGCGAAGTGTTTGCGGAAAATCTCACGCCCCGTTTTCGTGATTCACGGCAATTCAGACCCGCATCCGCTGGAGGGTGTCCTCGAACCGCTTCAATCTGCAAATGTTTCGTTCAAACAATATCTCCTGCCGAATTGCGGCCATTCGCCGTTCAAGGAACGACAAGTACACCATGAGTTTTATGAGCAGTTGAAACGAATCGTAAAAAAGACATGATAATACGCAAATTGACCGAACAGGACCGCGAGACGGTTCTTGCCTATCTCGCCGCAGAACCGGCCCATGTGACGTTTTTCGTCGCTGATATTCGTGATTACGGCTTCGACGACCCGCGTTTTCATTTGTGGGGATTGCCCGCAGTAGAAGGCCATGAGCCATTCGAATACATTTTGTGCCTGTTTTACGGCTGCGTTCACATTTATTCGAAATCCGACTCGGCCGACATTGACGCAATTTGCCGTTTTCTCGATGAAAACGAAATCGACTTCAAAATGATCGCGGGTAAGGAAGCGATTGTCTCGGCGTTTTCGCAGCGTATTGCCTTTCAAACCGAACATCGCTGTTACCTTGCGGAATTGAGACGGGAGAATTTCGTGCCGCACATTGACGAACGTGTTTCGGTCGAATGGGCTACCGTGAAAGATGCCGAAGAAATCCTGCAACTCCGGGCGAACATGCCCGAATTCAGTGACTTGATGATGCCGCTCGAACAACTTGTCGATCTGCTTGCTACCGGCAAGGGAAGAGTCATGAATATTCGAGAAAACGACTGGATCGTCAGTTCGGCGACAGAAAGCTGCATGGGCCGAATCGGTTATGTTTGCACCGATCCGGCGTTCCGGGGACGCGGTTACGCATCCGTATTGGTGTCAAATTTGTCAGAAGTTCTTCTGAACGAAGGAATCGTGCCGAGTCTCAGCTACGAAAATCCGACTGCCGGAAGCATTTACCGGCGTCTCGGCTTTCGAGAAATCGGTAGAACCGCCGTCTTGTCAAAATAAATCCGTCATGAATACAGATTACTTGGAAATCAACCGCCGATCGTGGAATTGGAAAACCGGGCAACATATTGTTTCCCGATTTTACGACGTCGACGGTTTCCTTGCTGGGAAGAATTCCCTGAATGAAATCGAGACGAATATTCTCGGCGACGTTCGCGGCAAGTCAATCCTGCATTTGCAGTGCCATTTCGGCCAGGATTCGCTATCGCTCGCCCGACTCGGTGCGAAGGTCGTCGGCATTGACTTATCCGATGCCGCCATCGAGAAAGCGCAAGAATTGAATAAAACGCTCGGACTTGACGCCGAATTCATTTGCTCCGATGTTTACGATTTGCCGAACCGACTCGACCGGAAGTTCGATATCGTCTTCACCTCTTACGGCGTCCTGGGTTGGCTTCCTGACCTCGAACGTTGGGCCGGTGTCATCGGTCGTTTCACAAAACCGAGCGGCATGTTCGTGCTGGTCGAATTCCATCCGGTCGTCTGGATGTTCGATCCCGATTTCACGAAAATCGATTATCCGTATTCATCGCAAGAACCGATCATTGAAGAAACGGGAACCTACACCGATATGCAAGAAGAAGCCGCCATACCGACCGTCAACTGGAATCACGGTATCGGCGATGTCGTCACTGCACTGATCCGACAGAAAATTGCAGTCGAGGAACTTGTCGAGTACGATTACTCCCCATACGATATCTTCCACGGAGCCGTGGAGAGCGAACCGGGCCGTTTTCATCTTTTCGACGGAAAGATGCCTCTCGTTTATTCGCTTGTCGGGCGACCGAAAAATGATGAAACGTGAATCACACCAAACAAGCAGTTTTCAAAAAACATGAACATCGACATCCAATCCTACCGGAACGAAAAAATGGCCGTCCGAATCGGCGTGTTGGCCGATTTTCGGTTGCGCTGTTTCCGGGAGTTCCCCTATCTCTATGTCGGGACGGCAGAGAACGAGCGGGAACATCTCGACGAGTATCTCGCCAATCCGACGGCGCGATTGGTTGTCGCAAAAGACGTTGGTGAAAACAAGACCGTCGGCGTTGCCATCGGAACGCTTCTTTCGACCGAAGAGGAAATCGTCAAACAAACCGGAGAACAGTTGCAGCGGCACGGAATCGTTCCGGAGCGGTTCTTTTATTTCGGCGAGATGATTTTCGAGCCGGAATACCGCAATCGGGGAATCGGCAGGCGGATGCTTGAAATGCTGAAAAACGAGGGCCGGGAACAGGGAGCCGACCGATTTTGCTTTCTTGCCGTCGCCAGGGAAGCGGACGACGTTCGCCGTCCGGTCGGGCATGTCGATTCCTCGTTGATCTTCGAAAAGTTCGGCTTTGTGAAAACGCCGATTTTCGTGACATTCGAATGGCCGACGATCCAGCCGGACGGCAACGTCGTCAAAGTCGCCAACCAACTTGATCTATGGATCGACCGCCAACCATAACAAGAATTCTCTCATGCCTTACGATTTTCGCAGCGATACCGTCACGAAGCCGACCGAAGCGATGTACCGGGCGATGAGCGTCGCCGAATTGGGGGACGACGTTCTCGGCGACGACCCGACCGTCAAACGTCTGGAGGAACACTGTGCCGAAATGCTCGACAAGGAGGCGGCTCTGTTCGTGCCGTCGGGGACGATGGCGAATCTGCTGGCCGTGTTCCTGCACTGTCGGCCCGGCGACGAGCTGCTTTGCGAGGATAATTCGCACGTTTATATCTACGAGCAGGGCGGCTATGCCCAGATCAACAGCGTTTGCGTCAGGCCATTGCCCGGCCGCCGTGGTATTTTCGACGCAAAAACTCTTGTTGGAGCGATTCACGAACCGAATCTACATTTTCCGAATCCGAAGTCGGTGTTTCTCGAAAACACGCACAATCGCGGTGGCGGCAGCATCTGGCCGTTCGAAACGCTTGAAGATGTTTGTCGGGCGGCGAGGCAACGCGGTTTGACGCTCCATCTCGACGGAGCCCGATTGTTGAACGCTGTTGTCGCGACGGGCCGGGTGGTGCGTGAATGGACGCATCCGTTCGATACGGTGTCGCTCTGTTTCAGCAAGGGACTCGGCGCTCCGGTCGGTTCCGTATTGGCCGGGCCGGTCGACTGGATTCATTTGGCACGGCGGCGCCGCAAGGTTCTCGGCGGCGGGATGCGTCAATCGGGAATCCTAGCCGCCGCCGCGTTGCACGCTCTCGATCACCATGTCGAGCGGCTGGCCGAGGATCATCGCAACGCGCAAATGCTCGCCGCCCGGATTCGTGAAATGCCGCAGGATTTGATTCGGCTGAAATATGACGCGACCGATACGAACATGGTCTTTTTCGAGATTGCCAAGCCACAAGGAACGGCGCAACGGTTCTGCGAGGAACTCGCCCGACATGGCGTTTTGATGCTTCCGACGGGACCGACGACCGTCCGGGCGGTCACCCACCTGAACGTCGACGCGACGGCGGTCGAAAAAGCCGCCGAAGCTATCGCCGACGCGTTGGGGCTGAAAGTACCGTGAAACCGTTTTTCTCTTCTTGCAACCGCCTGGGCGTCTGGTTACAATGAAAGCGTGATCAAAATCCGTAACCTCGTTTTTTCCCGGAGGATGATGAACCGAATTTGACCCGGCACGTTGCCGGATTACAACCTGATTTTTTCGCAAGTTTTTCTCTCGAAACCTTTTTGCATACCACCCGGCTTGCCGGGCAGAAAGGAAGAAATTGTCCTGTGAAACATGCGTCACCGACTGGGGCGTCATGTGCAGGACTTGCGAAGTGTTCCGTGCGCCCCGAAAGGGTGCGTATTGTCGTGCGCTTGCGCATGACACCGTAGTGGTATACGGGGACCTTCGTAACGAGAGAGCGTGGGAATCGTCAAGAAGTCTGCTTTAGCTTGCAAGCTGCAAGGAGCTTGCCGCGGAATGGCCTGTTTGCCGTGTAGTTCCACGACGGTTTCGCGAAGTAATTCGCGGGGCTGGGATTCGTCGGAACGAAAATGTCAGCCGTAACGAAAGTAAATCCATTCGGCCTCGTGACTCTTTATTTGATCGCGACCAGCCTCCTCATGTGGGTGAAGTCTAGGATCGACGCTGAAGCAGCAGGCAAATGCAAGCGTCGAGCGATCCGGGGTGGTAGGGAACGGCGGATATTGAACGCTAAATCGGAAACTTGAGAGGTCCCGAACGACGGACTGGTCGGTGGCTTCACAAAGCGGCCTCGTCCAACTGACTTTGGAAATGCATAACCAAAGGAAGGTCGTTCGGGAAGTCGGATGGGGGCATAGTAGTGGTGACGCCGGGTAATGCCGGTCGAGCAAAGGTCCCCTGATTGATGTTCGTTAACGTTAAATGCAAGGAGACCCGCTTGGAAGAAATTCCCACTACGGAACAAACGGAATCGAACCTTTATCGTTTCGATATAGGCAAACCGATTCCGCCGAAAGTCTCCGAACTGAGACGGAAACTGGCCGAAAAGGCCAAGCGAGAGCCGAAGTTTCGATTTTACACCCTGTATGATCGAATCTACCGGCAAGACGTTCTTTGGTCGGCATGGCGGTTGGTTCGTCGCAATAACGGCGGACCCGGTATCGATCAACAAACACTCGATGAAATCGAGGAGTATGGTCCCCTCAAGTTGATCGAGGAGATCATCGGCGAGTTGAAATCGAAAACGTACAAACCGCAACCGATCAAAAGAGTCCACATCCCCAAAGGAGACGGCAAGACACGTCCGCTGGGGATTCCGACCGTCAAGGATCGAATCGTTCAACAGGCTTGCTTGTTGATTCTCGAACCGATCTTCGAGGAAGATTTTCTGGACTGTTCTTATGGATACCGTCCCGGACGCTCTCCCCATCAGGCCCTCGACATGATCGAATGGCACCTGAAATCGGGGCGTTCGACGGTGTACGACGCCGACTTGAAAGGATATTTCGATTCGATACCGCACGACAAATTGATGAAGGCGTTGGAATGGCGAATCGCGGACAAACAGGTCTTGCACCTGATCCGCATGTGGCTGACGACGCCGGTCATCGAGAAGGATGGGCAGGGACGAACGACGAGGATGCGACCAGATCGCGGAACCCCGCAAGGAGGAGTCATCTCTCCGCTCTTGGCGAACTTGTATTTACACTGGTTCGACAAGAAGTTTCGCGACGTGGGTGGGCCTTTTCGCTTCGCCAATGCACGTCTGGTACGATTCGCGGACGATTTCGTCATCATGACGCGAAAGTTCGACGAACAATTGTCCGAATGGGTCGAATCGAAGATCGAGACGTGGATGGGATTGGAACTGAACCGTGAAAAGACGAAGGAAATCGACCTGAAACAACCGGGAACGGTGTTGAACTTCCTTGGCTATACTTTCCGATACGACAAAGCCCGTCGCGGGCAAGAGCGTCGCCATTGGAATCGCAGGCCCTCGAAGAAATCGCTGCAACGGGCGAGAGATCGGATTCGCGAACTGACGTCAAGTCAGATGTGCGGCATGCCGATTGACGAAATGGTCGAACGCCTGAATCGATTCCTTGGTGGTTGGTCGCATTATTTTCGTTACGGCCAAACCGGCGAAGCGTTCGGCTCTGTCAACAGCTACGTTCAAATGAGGATGTATCGATTCTTGAATCGTCTGAGCCAGCGTCCCTTCAAGCCGCCGAAGGGAATGACGTGGTATCATCTGATCTACAAGAGATTGGGTGTGAAACGTCTGAGCGAAGCTGCTCGTGCATGCCCGAGGTGAGTACATCAATGTCCGCCGGATGGGGGAAATCTACATGTCCGGTGGGATGAGGGGCGAGGTAACGGTCGTCACGGTATACGGCTCTTGAGACACGGAAGGGGAAACCCGGAAACAGAATAATGCCGGAGCCTAAAGCGAAAACGTGCCTCGTCTACTCGACCGTCCCTTTTCTTTTTGAAAGCGGCTCCGCTTCGACTTGCATTTCCAAGTCTCTTACCCCGGAGTCCCATGCCAAGCCACGACGAATTTTTTGACGTCTACTACGACATCGGCGAGTCGCTTTTNNCCGCGAACACCGGACGACCTTGCCGCTCTGAAAACAATCCGGGATCATGTCGTCCGGGCGGTCGCCGCCGTGGAAAATACCGAGCCGGAAAAGGTTCACCGCGACCTCGAAGAAATCCGAGCCGACCCGGAGGAGGGCTTGCAATTGCCTCCGTTCTTCGCCGAGCTTTCGGAAAAAGTCGAGGCTCTCGACGGGTATGTCGACCATTTGACCCGGAGCATGAGAGTCTACGACGCCGACCACCCCGAGGATTTTCCGAATCTGGACTTGGACCACCTGGCCCATCTTCGCGGCCTGATGATCCTGGTGAAGCTCGTTTTGTCCGATTTTCGAGACGACGCCCAGTCGCTCCGGGAAACCCGCGAGTGCCTCGAAATCCTCGGCATCAAACCGGTCTCGAGGACGTGAGAATCGAGTTCCCGCCATCGTCGTCAAAAACCGACTTCGTCCAAGTTTTCACATACTATTTCGTAGACCGAACGCGAAGTTGCAGCCGAACAAATCCACAGCCGCTGATTGTTCGTTCCGCATGTTTCCTGTATAATTTTGGGATTACCAATTCCAGAACGAAACGTCTTCAAATAGCTCAACTTCGACAACAGAACACTTTTCATAGGACAGCAGGATGCCCAGGAAATCGACCAAAGACAAAACCACCGCCGCGAAGCTCGGATTCGAGGACCAGCTCTGGAAATCCGCCGACGCCCTGCGGTCCAACATGAGCGCTGCCAATTACAAGCACGTCGTCCTCGGTTTGATCTTTCTCAAGTACGTTTCCGACGCATTCGAGGAACTCCACGCTAAGCTCGAAGCGGATAAAAAGTCCGGCTCCGATCCCGAGGACAAGGACGAATACCTCGCCGAGAACGTCTTCTGGGTGCCCAAAGAAGCCCGATGGTCGGCGATCACGAGCAAGGCGAAGCTGCCGAACAACGGCAAAATGGTCGACGACGCCATGCTCGCCATCGAGCGGGACAACCCGACGCTTAAAGGCGTGCTGCCGAAGGAATATGCCCACCAGCGGCTTGATCCGATGCGGCTCGGACAGCTCATCGACCTGATCGGCAACATCGGGCTCGGCGACGAAGCGAACCGGAGCAAGGACATTCTGGGCCGGGTATACGAGTATTTCCTCTCGAAATTCGCCAGTGCCGAGGGCCAGAAGGGAGGCCAGTTCTACACGCCCGGCTGCGTTGTCCGCCTGCTCGTCGAAATGCTCTCACCCTACAAAGGCCGCGTTTTCGATCCGGCTTGCGGGAGCGGCGGGATGTTCGTGCAGTCGGAGAAGTTCGTCGAGGCCCACGGCGGAAAGATCGGCGACATCAGCATTTATGGTCAGGAATCGAACCACACGACGCTGCAACT
>DOMV01000384.1 GCA_003509805.1 Planctomycetaceae bacterium | reverse complement strand
TTCCAGGGCGGAATCGATGGAAAACGCCAGCCACGATTTTTCGATCCGTGCCTTGGCCGCCGTGATTTTCGGTACGAACAGAGAACCGATCCCGTTGAAATTTTTGACGACGTAATCGGCGCGCAGGGCGATGACGCCTCCCGTCGGCGTTTTCAGGGTGACGCGGGTCAAGCCGGGGCGGTCCGGAAAAAGAGGGTCGTTCCTTTGCGCATCCTGCACCGACTCGATCAAATCGCTCGGTTGGGCGTTGACGAAAAGCCGGTATTGGCCCGACAGTTGAAGGTCGGGGTCGATTTCGACGTATAAATGCCGGACTTTCATATTGCCGACGTGGTATCGAAACTTGGCCTGGAGTTCGATTTCCTTGTTCGGAAGGGCGCGGAGCAGAAACAATTGATCGACGGTCATCCCTTCGTCCCGGATCGCCCGGTCATCCCAAACCATGTGGAGCCGATCCGTTCCGCCGAGTTCGGCAAGCAGTTGCGAAGGGCCGGAATGGTTCGAATGAACGGCGCCCACGGTATCGACGACTTGGATCGACGGCGCTTCCGGCGGAACGAGGAGCCGTAGAACGGCCCCCGGGACTTTCGGGATCCTGAGAAGCGTCCGGTCGAGTTCCTCACTTTTTTCCAACGTCGTCATCAGTATCCCTTCCAACCGATGCGTGCCCGGCCGCTGGTTTTCGACGGTAAAAGTCAGGGTTTCGGCAAACGGACCATTCGGCGGGTACGGTACCGATTCCGTCAAACGCCACGTCGGAGGAATCGGATTGCCGTCCCAACGCGCTCCCTCCGGAGCGAATGGAAAACGGAGCGTCGCCGTCGTGTCGTCGAGGAAGATATCGTACACCGCTTTCAGGCTCATCACCTGGGATTGCGGTTGAAGCGGATTGTTCATCAAGGTTCCCGAGTATTCCGCGCGCGCGATTCCCCAACGGGCGCCGAGAGTCGCGCTTTGCCGGACCGCCTTGTTCAGCTTTTTGAGAAATTCCTCGGAAACCCAATAATAGTCTTTAAGCGGTTCCTGGTCCTCGGTCGGAATGATTACCTTGTACGGTTTGGGAGCGGTTCCCGGTTTGACCGCCTGCTCGAAGACGGGAGGGCGATTTCCCGATCGGGAAACGTCGTCGTTTTTTCCGGGTTGCGCCGTCGGCTTCCCGGCCCGGTCCGCATCGGTCTCGCCAACCGAAACGGCAGGAATGTCGCCCGACTCGTAGGTCGAAGGATAGGTTGAAGGATAGACCGAAGAATGGGCCGAAGGATTTGCCGGATCGGATTGGGAAACAGCCGTTTCAAGCCGATTCTGGAGAACGACCGGCTGTGCGAATCCCGGCATGTATCCCTGTGCGATGAAAAGAATCGAGACCATCAGGCAGGTAACAAACGAAAACGGGGTGCGGAAACTTTTTCCCCCGATTGTTCCGGGAGCGCTTCCTCCGGTTTCCCCGTTTTTTCCGGATGTGTCGTCCCGTTCGTGTTTCCCGCGAACATTGCCTTCTTCTCCAGCGGGACTGTTCCTGTCGATGCCGTTTCCGTCATCCGTCCCGTTTCGGGCGGCCGGGATTTCTCCTTCCATTTTCCCGTGTTTTCTATCCTGCGCATGGTTGAAATTGTCCGAAGTCGACGGTCCGGCAGTCTGCCCGCCGGAAACAACATTGCCCGGAGGGTAAACGGGCGGCTCGTCGGAAAATTCGACCGGCTTCGGTACAAAATGGGTCGTTGATGGGAACGGCTGGGTGTCCTTCGACCCGGACGGAGCGTTTTTTTTCGCGCCGTTCTTCATGCGTCCTTGGTTCGTACTTCCGCGGGAAAATCCGTTCGAAGCGATCGACGAACTGTTTTCGTAAACAACGGAACGGTGCGTGCGGAGGGAAGTCGTACTCTCGTTCTCCGGTGATGCAGCAACCCGTTCGTGGACGGCATGTCTCCGCGCTTTGAAGACGGGACGGATCAAGGAAAAGGCGAGCGAACACAGTGCCCCCAGGAACGCTCCGCCCGGTATCGGCATATAACACGCGGGCAGGTTCCTGGCGAGTATTTCCATGCAAAACAAAATCAGCAGCAGGATGAGCGGGTGGGAAAGCGGCCGGCGCCAACTCAGCAGGAACATCGCTAAAAAGGCGATCATCCCGTGCGTGGCGATCGTGTTGCGGTGGACGATGTAAAGCGATTTTTCCGTGTCGCTGCGGGACATTTCAATCGCGGTCCACCCGGCCGTCGCCGCGGAAAATCGAACTTCCTGCCGAATGGCAGGCCAAAGGTTGTTGTCGATGATCGGATGCTTGACCCACAAGGCCGGGGAAACCCAATCCCATTCGTTCGCGTACCCAGACGTGGATACGGATGCGCGCTCGGAGGGAAACCGGCTCAGGAGAGCCTGGAACGCCGGCGATGCGTTCCCGTTTTCAGTCGCGTTGCCCGATGCGTCGTCTTTGGGCGGAACAAAAAGCCAGACGCGTTCGCCGACCAGGTTGTGCAGGTAATGACGGCATTGCGCCGCCGTCAATGCCGAAGTCAACAGTACGGTGTGGGAATCCGGGTTCAATCCGACACCTTGGGCGATGATGATCGCAAGTCCGCTTTTTTCCAGTGCCCGGTATCCTTTTTCGATCGGCGTCCCGTTTTCCGTAACGGGAATCGGCATGGCGGCGTCGACGCCGATTCGGGAAAGCGAACGACGGTCGATCAGGAAAACGAGGTTGCTCGTTTCCAAGGAAACCGTTTCGGATTTGCGCGCAAAAAAGGAAAAAGGAGAAAAGGAAATCGGCGACGGGTCGTTCGTGGCGGTCGTCGATTCCGTCGTCGATTCGTTTCGTATCAAAAATTCCGCCAGGCGTTTTTCTTGTTGAAACCATTCTCCCCAACTCGGCGGCAAGGATGTCCCGCTGAAATCGTTTTTCAAGGGAGCGGCGGATTCGCCCGTGACCCGGGCCGGTTCCCCCATGGCGGCGAGCAGCCGGTGCGCCAATTCGGCACATGCGACTTCGTCCCGGTCGCGCGCGAATGTTCGCTGCCAATTGTCAGGGGCAAGAGGATCGAAACTGCCGAGCATCCACTGCATCGCCATGATCCGGGAACTCCGCCGTTGTTTCCGCGACGAGGCGATCCGGCGTTCGCTGACATCGTATTCGGGGGGAAACCAGGTCACCCAGCTTCCGGACAGGACGGGCAGATCGATTTGCGGATAATGCGGTCTCAAGCGGCGCTTTCGGGTGAGCGGTTCATCCCGATACCAATACTCGATCGAGACGGTTGTAAAACGTTCCAAGGAAGGAAGATCGATCGTAACGGCAACCGTTTTTCGCCCGTCGTCCGTTTGCGTGACGGTCGGTTGCCAGGTGATCCGGGAATCGTTAAGCCAGACGGCCAGGATGTCGGCACCCGCGACCCGGGCGGGCAGCGTGACGGCGACCGACTCGCGACCGTGATTCTCGATCATGAAAATCGCGTTGTTGCGGACCATCCCGTTCGATTGATACTGGGAATCGAGCTGGAGCGACCAGACGCAACCGTCGAGTTTCTTCGTTCCGGCATCGGGTGAGAGCGTCAGGGCGGGCAGATCGTTCGGTTCCAATTCCGTTTTCGGATCGTAATGAAATGCGGCCCGGATCGATTGATAACGGTTGGGTTCCGCCCCGGTATAGGGAATCGCCTCCAGGCGTTTGTTGACGACCCGGATATTCGCGGCAAACCGTTCGTCGATACTCAATTCCGCCTGTTGTTGCGTCGCACTCGGGAGAATCGCCAACGGAACGGCATATTCCCCTTTCAACGGAACGTCGCGTGCAGCCGTAATGTCGAACGGCGTGTTTCGAGGCGAGGCAAAACGGATTTCCCAGGCACGATATCGCGCCCGATGCCGCGGTCGAATTTCCACGTCCCGCATTTCGAGCGGACCGTCCGCTTCGGGCTGCGATCCTCCATCCATAGCGTCCGTGTTTTCGCGCGTTTGTGAGTCTCCCGTGTTTTCCGGTTCGACCGCGTTGTCATCAAAGAAACGTGGCGGTAAAAAAGAGGGTTCGAAAGGAACCGGCACGACCTGGAACGGTTTTTCCTCTTCGCCGGAAACCAACCATTTCCAGGGGGAACCGTCGTCTGGTGCAAAAACGACGAGGACGCGATCGATGTAACTGTCCGTCGGCGAACAATGCAACGTATACGATAGACTCGCACCGTCGTTATGAATCGCGACGACGCCGGAAATGTCCGCATTAAACGCGGATTTGGAAGCCTCCAACTTCAATTGCATCCGGCGTGTCGCGTCGTTCAGGAGAATAAACGAGGAATTCGAATGGTCCGTGAGCGATTGAAAAAAGGCGGGAGAGAAGGAACGTGTTTCCGCAAGATAAGGAGCCGGCGTCTCGTCACGAAAACGGTAAGGAGAAAGCGGGTCGATCGCAAGGAGGTGGGCTCCGGTCCCTGCCTGCCGGAGCGGCTCAAGGGCGTCCAGGGAGATTGTTTCTGGAACGGAAGGGCGTCTTGCCTTGATCTGTAGCCGGACCGGTTCCGTGGGAGTCAACGGTTTTTTCCATTGAACGATCAGCTTCCGGTTCGAATCGAGCGTCTCCCAGTCGATCACTTCGTTTCCGCCGTCGGCCTTGATCGAATCGACGATCCAACCGTTTTTGACGTCGCCCTGGAAAGCGTAAGTCGTTCCTTCGGCGACCGACAGTTCGGCGACCGTCTCGGCCGCGATTTCATTTCCCGTGGACTTGATCACCGTCGCGCCGCTCCAGGAAATGGTCGGCGTGAACGTCGTCAATTCCAGCCGGAACCCGGAGTCGGCGTCGAAATACTGAAACACGAATACCTCGCGGTCGGAACGGTCGACAAGCGATATCGGAGCGGTGCGTGTGGCGTTCAAGGGTTGCAGGCGCCGGACAAGCAAGGGACGGTAGACGGCGAGAACCGATCGCGTTTCACGGTGCAAGAAACCTTCGGAAAGAATGCGGATACGCGGAAGTTCGCACGCGGTGTCGAGCGGCAAACGACTTTGAGCGATGATTTGCAGATCCTGCGGACCGTCTTTTTCCGAATCGTCCAGGAAAAGGGCAATCCGGATCGGCCGGTCGTCTCCTTCCGCATTGTTTACCGTTGTGTTCGTCGGCGTGTTCGTTGTCGTTGTCGTGTTCGTGCTTGGCGCCGTCTCCCCGCGGCCGGGTTCCCGCCGTTTCCCGTCGCCCGGATCCGGGCCGGCGATGAACGACCACGGCACGGATTGATTTCCGTATCTTATGTCGACCGGGCGGAGCGGTGCCTCCAATTCGATTTCCATTTGTCGCCTTTCCCTGATCGGTCGATCGAACATGATCTCCGAGGAGACATCCAATCCTTTTTGCGTCAAACTCCAAATCTGTTTTTGGTGGAAACCGATTTTTGCGGTTTCGGGCGGCGCGCTCGAAGAAACAAGGGTGAGCATGACACGGGAATGGCCGCCCAGGACGATGCGCCAACGTTTCATTCCGGTCGCCTGTCGCTCCTCCTCGTGCAAGACGACCGAATCGTCGCCGGAAACGGGGTCGGCGTCTGATTCCCGCGGTTCTTCGAAAATCAGTCCGCCGGGACAACGAGGGGTATACGTTTCGGGAATGCGCAGCCGAAGTTCCAGGATCAACGAGGGAGGAAGAAGGAAAGGAAACCGAAGGTTGCCGGTTTCGTCGCGCCGGCCAGCCAACGACCAGTCGAACGTCATCCGGTCGGCCGGAGATGCTACTGCCGATGATGATGCCGATGCTGCTGTCGGAGATTGGGCGGCGGCATTGAAAAAACGGGAAAAAGGTCGGTAGTGCGCGACGTGATAACGTGAAATCGGGTCTTTTTTATCGGCATCGACTTGATCGGTATCGACTTGATCGGCATCGACATCTTCGGGGGCCGTTCGGCGAACCGGCAAAAGAGTGTCCGCGCCACGCCGGATTTCCTTTTGCAGCGATTTCAAATCGACGGCAAGCGATTGAACGAAACGTCGTTGAGGGTAGTCGTAATCGATCAGGGAAAGCGAACCGTCCGGTTCCGCGATGAGTTTCGCGGTGGAACCGTCCCCCCAGCGAAGGCGGGAAATCCATATCCCGATCGGGGCAAAGCCGATCCGGGCCGGCCCGGGAGACGCGTCGCCGTTCATCCCGGCAAGGCCGGTCATGCCGCGCTTCCCGGAGCCGGTTTCGGAAGGACCGGTTTCGGAAAGGCTGATTGTGTCCGCAAAAGGATCGTCTTCATCGGTCGCGACGACCGCGTTTTTGTTACGGCTCGCTTTTTCAATGGCGTTGAATGCGGCGTTGGTTGCGGCGTTGGATGATGAAAGCCGACGGCGATCGGGACGGAATTCGAAAGTGCCCGAACCGTTGATGAATTGCCAATCGTCCAAAGTTGCCTCCAGCACGGTCCGTACCAGTTGGTCGCCGCATGTGAAGGGCCGTCGTTCCGTTCCGGGCGCCGCTTCCAGGAGATGTATCCAGCGGTCGAATTCTTCCTGGCGAACCGGCAAGTACAACTCCGGACCGGCCAGGATGTCGGTAATCCAACCGTTCGGAACATAATAACGCCGATACTGCAATACTTCCTCAGTCGCCGCCGGGGCGGAGGAGGTCCTGTTTTCCCGCGGTATTTCCGGTATCGACCTGCTTTCCGACTTCGGGAAAACCGCCGCATTCTTGTTTTCCGGGGGCACAAGATCGTTTTCCGCGCCGAACAGGGATACGAAGGAAAACAACAGGATGCTGAATGCCATCATACCGAACGCCATGGACATTTCCCGAAGCCGATTCTTTGGGAAGCCTGTTTTCCGATGGTCAACAGGCGGATCAGACGGCAAACTCAACCGGCTTCGGCAGGAAACGACCGCGGCGTTTTCGGCCGGGAATTTCGGGATGATACGTGCTTTGGCGTTCACGGGTTATCCCTCCTCTTTTCCGTCGTTCATTTGCTCCTCGTGCGGCGATTCTCCCGTTTCATCCACGATGACGGAAAAAACGTTCGAGGGGCTCGATTCCCCTTGATCGAGGGATTCCGGGGCGGCGCTTTTGCCGGGACCCGGCGTCCAACGATCGTTCCGTCGCAGCAACCGGTCGAGATACAAGGCCGACAAAGCCAGAACGATTCCGAGGATCGAAGCCTGGAGCAACAGCAACATCGGGGCGGGACGATACAAGACCGTCGCGAGCAGGACGACGCCCAAACCGAAGAGGGATCCGGTATACCTGGTCGCGGGAACATGGATCAGGAGCAAGCCGACGAGCAGCGCGATTCCGCTCCCGATAAACAGGATCGTTCCTCGCTTGCAAACGTAAAGTTTCGATTCGAACGGTTGTTGCAACGTACCGAGCAAATAACGGTTGGTCGCGTTCAAACCGGGGATCGACTGCGTCGAACCGACCCGGAGGCCGATATCCTCCTGCGTCCGGGAAGGATGACGTCCCCAGAACAATCCCGACCAACCCCATTGGTATTCGGGCGTCCAGCCGTCCGGTACGCCGACCATGTGTTCGTTGCGCGGCAACACCACTTGCCAATACATGCAACGGAGCATGACGTCCGTATCGAAATGAGGGAGTTCGACGTTCATCGGAAAAGCGGTCCGGTCGAGCGGCAACTTGTACCACATTTCCAGGGTGTGCGTTTTTCCCCGTTGTTCGGGCAGGAGGGGAACGATTATTTCTCCCGATGCGAAAAGTTGCGATTCGATCCGGCGGCCGTCCAGGTGAACGGCGATCTGGCTTTTGGAAACGCCGGAAGGAATGTAAACGGTGACGCTGTCCCGGTTGCTTACGAATTGGAAGGTGAATTGATCCGTTCGTATATGCTTGCCGAGCCAGCTTTGTATCCATGCGCGATCGACCACGGTCGTGCCCAGCACGTCGCGGCCTTCCTGGGACACGAGGATATTGATCGACTCCTCCCAACGTGGTGACGTGAATCGAAAAATCTGCGGATCGCCATGAAGGGAAAGCGGACTTTTTTCCGGTCGCCAATTGCTCTGCGCTTGGGAAAAAAGGGAAACGTCGATTCCTTTGCCGACCAGGATGTCGAGCGTTTGGTGGCGCATTCCGGAGATCATGCGCTGCGGAAAACGGGCTCCGAAAATGTCGGGCATTTCCGTCGTGTCGGCGTTTTCATTTTGCATCGCGGGTTCGACGGCGGCAATTCCTTCCTCCGGCGACACCTCGGCAGGGAGAATGAAGGAAATCGATTCTTTCGAGGAAAAATCCCGGGCGATATCGATCGGATCGAACGAGTGAATCAACGTGAGCGTGCATCCGCCGATCCGGTCGAGCCGGATGCGTTTTTTGACATAGTCCGGATTCGCCTGTTCCTTCGGGGCCGTGGGAACCGTCCGGGAGTCCAGCGGTTGGTCCATCCTGCCGTCCAGGTAAGCGCGCCAACGGCCCGATTCGTCGAGTTTCTTCGGGACATACAAGTACAGGTCTTCGAGGCGTTCGTACAGGATCGAATAATGAAACGTCTGTATGACCTGATCGTCGGCCTGGAGGAGCCGGATTTCGCTTGACGCATTGACGGACACTTGTTGGCGGTGATAGAGAAGATCGCCGACGAAAACGGCCCCGGAGGTTTCCGTCCGGTATATCAGCGGCGCCTGCTGCGATGGAGGTATTTCCGTGCGGAATTGCTGCAAGGAACGGCGGATCGTTTTCACGAGGCCGAACGTGAAGTCGTTTTTCCCGGCGCCGCCGATGTTGTTTCCGGATTCCGGATCATCGGAGACAGACGCATTAGAAACGGCGTTGTCGGAAACGGGATTGTCGGAAACGGGATTGTCTCGCGGGAAAATCTGGATGCAATCGGCCGGAACGACGGCGACGGCGGCCAGGCTTCTCGAATCGGCCTCGGGATCGGGAATCGGGATGCGGATGGGAACGGTGCGGTCCGTCGACAAGGGAGGCGTTGCCTGGGAAACCTCCAATTCGATTTCGAGATTTCCTTCCTGCGGTTCCTGGAGCGGTATGAGGAGCGTGTCGTTTTCCCAGGTCACGTTGGCGACATCGACCAGGTGGAAGGGACCGACTTCCGGATTGCTCCAGCCGGGAATGCGGATGCGCAACACCTCGGCCTTGGAGCCGTGGATCATGTAGGACAACTTCCCTGTGAGCCGGACCCGGTCTTTCTCGACGCAGACGACATATTCGGGACGGACGTTGATCCGTGTGCGCGGCTCCGATATCCGCAGGTTCAGCAGGAAGGGTTGCGTGAAAAATTCGAACCGGGTTTCGCCCGGCCGCCGGGGAAACATTTCCGACGGTTCCGAACGCTCGATGCCTCGCACCGTTTTCCAGCGTAAACGCCGTTCGGAATGGGAGAGTTCCACGGAAAGCGTTCCCGTTTGTTTATCGGCTCCGAGAACGTCGAAACCGACGATGCTTTCCGTCGCTTCGCCCGGGGAAGCGTTGTCGAGCGATTTTGTCGCGCGAAAGTGAAAATTGATGACTCCGGGGAAACGTTCGAGTGGTTTGACCTCGATTTCAGTCCCGCCCTCCCCGGCCGGATCGTCACGTTGCCCATCATGTTGCCCATCACGTTGCTCTTTGTCGTTTTTTGCGGGCTCGGTTTGCTTCTGTTCTTCCTCGCCGTTTTTCGACTCTTCAGGTACGACGCGATTGATCGTATAAGGATATAAAAGGGGATCGTTTACCGTTTCCTGGAGCAATCGCACGCCGGGCGGCAATCTGAGACGAAAGGAATCCAGCGTTCCATTCAGGCATCGAATCGGCAAAAGTACGTCGTAATCGATTCGATCCTCGGCCAGTCGGACGGCGATATTCGCATCCTCGACGGTAAGGACTGCACGGTTTTCGATCCGGACGGTCGGCTTTTTTTTCCGCCATGCGATTTCAAAGTTTTTTTTCAGGCCCCGCAGGTTGAATGTAGTGCCGTTTTCTTCCGGGGAGACGTTTCCCTGGAATAAGGTTCCTTGCGAGACGCTCGCCGTCGCGTCGGTAAGCGGTACCGTGAGGACCAGTTGGGACCGCACCGCATCCGGAAAGGAGACTGCGAGTTTCGATTCGTCTTCGACGGTCTCGACGGGAAACCAAAGCGTCAGTTTCAGTTCATGCTGGAGGTCGCGTTCCTGCTTGCGCACCGGGGCGCGTTTTTCCGATCCGGGTGTTCCCGTCGATTTGGCGACATCTTCCCCGTCGGGCGGCGCACCCTGTTGGACAATCGCATCGGCAAATGAGGCGGAAGCCCCCCCGTGCAGCGGTTCCGAGGACGCCGGATTGCGGATCAGCACGGCGTAGCCGCCTTCCGGATCGACGACCAAATCCGCTTTTCCGTCACCACGGTGTTCCAAGGTCGCTTCCTGCCGTTGATCGTTCGTTTTACCGCCTGTGTCATTCGAATTGAGAAGGACACCCTCTTTAAGGCAGAGCGGAATGCGGACGATCGAATCGTTGCGCGTCGTAATCTGGAAGTGAAACGTAATCCGCGTTTTATCGTGTTCACTCGTGCCGACTGCGTCGATATCGTGGATCGTGAAGGCCGGTTCCATGTTTTCCTGGTCGCGCAACATATATTTGCCGATGGCGTCGATCAGCTCCGGCGTCCATGAATTCGGCAACGCGATCATGGAACGTCCCGTATCGGCATCGACCAGAACAATGGCGTCTTGCTGAATTCGTTCCAAACGGACCGCCGGCCGGGCCATATCGGAGGGGGTGGACGCGACCGACTCCGTCTTGTCCGGACCGTTTTCCTGGCCAGCGGCGTCGTGCGACAATACCGTCAGGCTCACCCCCAAGAGGACAAGCAGGTCTAAAACAGGATGAAGTCGGAATGGGATCATGGAGGGAATGTCTATTCCGAATGGAACGGATATACTGGAAACGCGATGAAAACGGACATTTGGTCAAGTCCGCCTGCCGCACACGCTCGCCCACAACTTTTTGTTCATGCAATCATTTACGCGGATCGTTCGAGCGACAAGCGATTGTTCGCGGGAGGATTACCAGGCCGCTTACGGTATCTCAAGAGACAACAGCCTGCGCAAGCTGTTGTCTGTGCAATCTATTGTCTGTGCAATCTGCCTGCCTCCCACTTGTCCATTTGGGGTACGGTTTCAGGGAAAACCCAAACAGGCCAAGGGTCGCATCACTATGGCCGGAATAAGCGTTACAACCGATGTTTTTTAACGTTTTTAACGTTATTGCGTCGAACACCCAGATACACTTGTCATTTTAATCGAACCAAATGACACAGAGAATAAGTGAAACAGGATAAAATTGGCGATTCTTACCGACGGCTTTCCCCAATATCCGAAATCCCAGAGCATTTTACCAGAAAGTGTATCCCAAGGACGGGTTTGCCCTGATGCGATGAACGGGATAAATCCGTTGGCAGCACGTTTCCGGTCAGTGTCATTGCGAACGGTCGCCCGCTTTGGCGACCATGCGAAGCATCGGGAGGCGACCGGGATGTGTCCGCATCCAATGTCCGCATCCCGCGTCAGCATCCATTGCGGCCCGCACCCGGTTTCGCTTAAAACCCTTGACGGATATAAACATCGTACATCCGGTCGAGTTCGGGATAAGACACCCCGGTCAATTTTGAAAGCGTGTCAAAGACGGCTTCGCCGTTGTAGAAAAGACACAGGTAGGCGATGACCGCTTCCCGGAAACGGCCTCCTTCGGCGTGCATCAGGAAATGCGTGAAACCGGCCGATTGTGAATAGAGTTTTTGCGTTTCCGCAAGAGGATCGGAGCCCGGGCGCGGATAACCGCGAAATTCCTGGAAAAGCCGTGTATTCATCCGTACCAGGATCGCCATCGGTACGTAAAAGCCTTCGTGGTACCGATAACGTGCCGCATAAAGTCGTCCGCTCGTATCGGCCGTGACGCCCGCCCGAGCGGCGTCCTGTTCCTCCAACCCGTTTCCGCATTCTCCGAGTACATAGTAATCGCCCGAGCGGCGAAGGGTTTCCATGTACATGGCGATGCCCTCGAAAATCCAGAAATTGCCCGATTCTCCCGGCATTCCGACGATTCCCCGGCTTTCCTGAAACAGTTGGTGGGTCGCTTCATGCAGGAGCGTGTTGTCGATGTTACGGACGTCGAGGGCGCTCATCTTTGCCGGGTCGGGCGGATAAAAATAGCACCGTTTTTTGGACGGCAAATAAAAACCGATCGTGTTGCCGATGTTCGGATCGATTTCCTGCAAATTTCTTACGTAATCCTCCTTGTCGCGGTAAACGTAGACGGAGTGTTTTTTCGGATTGCCGCTCTGCGACGGAACGCCCGGTTTCAGATTGAGAAACATTTTGGCGAATTGTCCTTCGGTCCCCAGGTACCTGAAAAAAAGCAAACTCCACGCCCGGTGGATATCTTCAAGGCGTCGCAACATTTTTACGCCCTCTTCGAGCCCGACGTTGGTTCGCAGCTCGTAATGCTCGCTGACGAGCACCCAGCCGTTGCGAATATCGAAACGACGCCGTTCCTCTTCCTCGCTCGAAATCCATTCGCCTTTCCGTCGATCCGGGTCTTGGAGGAAACGCTCTCCCTTTTCGTAGCGTTTCACATGGGCGGCTGGAATCCACCCGAAACGAGGGTGATCGATTCGCTTTTTTTTCAATTGCCCGATTTCCCAGGCGGTCCTCCAGGTTCCTTCGTATCGCTGAAAGCCGAAGACGGTTCGAGCCCCGAGATGATCCGGGTTCGCACGAACGCATTCGAGGAGATATTCGACCGCTTTGCCGCCTTTTTTTTCTCCGGCAAGCCGCCGGGCTTCCGCAAAACACTGTTCCGCGTAGGTGCGGCGAATCCGCGAAAAACGACGGTGCCAATCATGATGACGCCCATCCTCGTGATCGTCGCCCGGAACGGGCAACGCATTCCCCGAAGGATACTCCGAAATAGCCTCCGACCCTTTTTCCCGTAAAGAATCGTCGTCACTCAAAAGACCGGCTTCGAGAGGCAGGGCCGGCAGAAAAAGATGGTCTGGCGAATCCGGTTTGACGGCCGCCCGGGTCGTTTTCGCTTCTGCCGCAAGCCCCTGATTCTCGCACCATACCGCAAGTGCTTTCAAACTATCATGATAGGAGTCGCATGAAGGCTGCGCATACGCCGACGGCACGGCCGGGAAAAGCAGGAATACGACAAAAACCGATCGGGAAATATTCATGTTCCATCCATAACGAACGCATAGCCGGTATGATCGGGCGAAAGGCGAAACGAAAAAAACGCTTTCGTGTCGATGTTCAGCCCGTCCCGCTTTCCGGAATGTGGAATATCGCCGCGCGGCGAACCTGGATCGTGTTATAGGCTTTGACGGCTTCCTGGATCGGCAGGATACGGTAATCGATTCCCCGGCGATAAAGAAAATCGTGACATTTTCCCGAGAGCGTGATTTCCCCGGCGGCATCTGTCCCGATAATGAGGAGTTCGACCCCGCCGCGGCACGTATTTTCGATTTCCTTGCGGCGAAAGTTGTTCGGATCCTTGTTCGGCTTNNTTACCGTCGGAATGCAGGTAAAAGTCACCCCACTGCGATTCCCCGGCGATACTTAGCACTTTTCCGCGCACCTTTCCGCCGGCGGAAGGGGCAAACGCCAGCTTGGGGTATTTCGGCAACATTCGCTTGTCCTGGTGAAGCGGCGATTCTCCCGAGCGTTCCCGAGCCAGGGCGACGGCCCCGATGACGACCGCATTATCGCCGAGCGATGAAATCAGGACCCGGCGATTTCCCGGCGCGCTCGGAAGTTTGTCGCTCGCGATGATCGCCTCGATAATCGGCATCATGAACTTGTTGCACGCTTCGATCACGCCGCCGCCGAGAATAATGACTTCCGGGTCGAGTAAATGGCGGACGGACAGGCAGGTGTAACCGATGACGAGCGAAGCGTAATGAACGATTTCCGTAACGACCCGGTCCTGCATTTTAATGGCTTTGCTGATCGCGCCGCTCCTGATCGTATCGATGTTCCCGTCGCACAATTCAACGATTGCGGATTTGATTCCAGCGCGAACAGCCTCCTGAATGAACCGTTCGATCGCCCGGCGGCTTGCCAACGTTTCGAAACAACCGTAATTTCCACAACCGCATTGGACCGGTTTCGGAGGTTCCCATCGCGGCGGTTGAAGATCGAGCCCATTATGCCGATGGCGTGCAGGTTCTTTCGTTTGACCCGGTTTGGGGTGTTTTTGTTCGATCCGTTCTCGCCAATCGTGAATCGGCAGTTGGGCGACCATGTGTCCGATTTCCCCGGCAGCCTGGCCCGCCCCGGTCGTTAAACGCCGGTTGGTGACGATTCCGCTCCCGATGCCGGTTCCGACGAATATCCCAACGCAATCGGAGGAGTTGCGTCCGCTGCCGAGCCAGCACTCTCCGAGCGTTCCGAGATTGCAATCGTTTCCCACCGCGACCGGGAGGTTGTATTGCTGCGACATGAGGGAACCGAGGTCGACGCCGGAAAGGTTCATGTTCGGTGTGGCGACGACACGGCCGGTTTCCACTTCGACGATACCGGGAACGGCGATCCCGATCGCCGAGATGTTGGAAAGCGTACGTTGTTGCGATTCAAGCAGTTGCTCGATTCCGAGAGCGATTTCGGCAAGCGTCGCTTTCGGATCGGGATCACGAGGCGTCGAACGCCGCCCTGAACCGTGAACGATTCCCGCCTCGGAAATGAGCGATACCTGGATTTTCGTACCGCCGACGTCGATGCCGATATAAAGCTTCTCGGTGTTTCGGGGCATGGCGATCATGAATGTTGGCAAATTTGTTTCATACCGAAGCCGGGGTGC
>DOMV01000218.1:6179-6370 GCA_003509805.1 Planctomycetaceae bacterium | reverse complement strand
CGAATCCGGAGGCCCGGCTTGGCAGCTCACACCCGGGCGGCTTTCATGCGGGGTTGTTTGACGGATCCGTCCACTTCCTCCCCAATACCATTAACACGGAAACACTGGAAGCGATCACAACCCCCGACGGCGGTGAACTCACAACGTGGCCGTTGTAGTCGTACGAGACGGATATACTGGAAACGCGGTGA
>DOMV01000218.1:0-6146 GCA_003509805.1 Planctomycetaceae bacterium | reverse complement strand
TTCGAGCGGCAGGCGATTGTGCGGGGGAACAGTTTCAGGTCGTTTACGGTATAAATCGGATGTGGGCCTATGCGATGTCGTGCAGGGCCTCGACAAGCGAGTCGATCATCTCGTTCGTGTGGGTCGCGAAAACGGCGATTCGGAGCGTTCCTTCGGAACCCAGGCCGGGGTGTCGCGGCAGGTAAGCGATCAAGAATCCCCGTTCGGACAGTCCTTTCTGGACCCGGCGCATATTAAGAGCCGAACCGAGTGTCAGGTTGACAATCGGGACGGGAGAGTCGCCGGGTGCGAATCCATCCTCCCTTAATCGGGATTTCAGGTACCGGCTTCTTTCCCGAAGCCGATCGCGCAGTTGCGAATCGTCGAACAGGACGGCAAGCCCCTTGGCGGTCGCCGCGGCAATCGGACTTGGAGGCGCGCTTGCCCCGGTGAACACTTTCGACCGTTCCATGAGGCGTTCGATGAACGTGTCGCTTCCGGGAATGACGCCGCCGTATCCGCCGACCGCCTTGCTCATGCTCAGGCTGAAATAGAGATTGACCGGATGGGTTTCCGCCAAACCGAACGGATCGATCGTATCTTCCCGTGTCCGGTTCGCCGTCGCCGGATCGATTCCGAAATGTTCCAGCGTTCCCCGGCCGCTTCGTCCCAAGACGCCGATTCCGTGAGCGTCGTCGACCAAGAGCGAGGCGCCCTCGTATTCGGACAATAATTCCACATACCTGTCGACGGGAGCGATGCTTCCGACAAGTGAAAACAAACCGTCCGTCAGTACAAGCGGCCGTTCGTTCCATCGGAGATTGGCGTCGAGCTTTTCCTGGAGGTCTTCCGGGCAGCGATGTTTGAAAGGAATCGGACGAAACCGCGCGGCCCGGATGTTGCGTGCGGCATCAAAAAGGGAGTGGTGCGAGGCTTCATCGATAAATACCCGGTCGAACGTTCCACAAAGGGCGTCGACGAGAATTTGATTCCCGATGTATCCCGATGAGGTGTAAAAAGCGCGTGCGCTTCCGAAAAGATCGGCGATGCGGCGTTCCACCTCGAAGACCGGCGGCGAAGTGAACGCAGCCCGCGAAGTCGCCGTTCCGACACCGTACCGTAAGGTCGCCTCGCAGGTTGCCGCCAACACTTCCGGATGCGATTGAAGGCCGAAATAACCGCTCCCGGCGTGGTACTGATAAACGCGGTCGCCGACCGCAACCCGGACATCCGGGGGGCCGTCCAGGCTTAATGCGTCCTCAATCGACGCCCTGGCATCCGTCGCAGCCCTGGAAACCGATCGTTCGGGGGGCGTCCCATCGACGTCTTCCGAACCGGAACAACCGTGAAAAAACATCGACGGATCGCGGGGACGGTTGGAAGGCGGTTGATTGAAAAAAAGCATCTGTTCTATCGACTTGTGAATATTGTTCAGAATTTCGGAAGGGCTGATTCGACGGGGAAGCGGGATCATACGTTTTTATGAGGATGCATCCAAGATCAATTTTTTCATTTTTCCATGCCCTGCACAAAAAATGAGCCAAGGGGCTGCCGGAGCGTGGTATACCGTAAACGGCATGATAATCCGCCCGCGCACTATCGCCTGCCGCTCGAAGGATCCGCGTAAATGCTTGCATTAACAAAAAATTGGGAGCGAGTGAGTGCGGCAGGCAGACTTGGCCGAATGTCCGTTTTCATCGCGTTTCCAGTATCTGTTCCAAAACCGGACGAAATGCCGGATTAGGGAAGAGCGTGGCCATGGAACGCCATACCTTGACAATCTGCGCAAAATCGATATGGATTTGCGCAAAATTTTAATTGTTTTCCGCTTTATCCGGTAGTATAGTATCACTGGTGGGGGGGGGCTATACCGAAGGCTGTTGAAATTTCCCGAAGCCGACTTTCAAGGAGCCTGTTTTCCGAAGGTAAACAAGCGGTTCAACCGGAAAACTCAACCGGCTTTGGTATAAAGCATGGTTTCATTTTTTCGAGGTGTATCATGACAAAAGAAAAAAAACGAATGACTTGGAGTGGAAGCGAGGCGTTTACACTCGTCGAGTTATTGGTCGTCATCGCGATCATCGGAACCTTGGTCGCCCTTCTTTTGCCCGCCGTTCAAGCGGCACGGGAAGCGGCAAGACGTATGCAATGTTCGAACAACCTTAAGCAGATAGGTACAGGTGTCCATAACTTCCATGGCTCCCACGGCGGGCTCGTCCCCCTTTGTGTCGGCGACGAGCGTCCCTCCTGGCTGACGCTCCTCTATCCTTTTATCGAGCAGCAAAGCCTTTACGATATCATGACGGAAGGCGGTACCGCAAAAGATCAAGGGTTGGACCGCAAATTCAAAGCCGGTTGGTTCGATGCGTTGGCCCCGGACATTCAAAACGGCTTTGGAAGTGTTTCGACATATCATTGCCCGAGTCGTCGCGCCGGAGTGTCGCTCGTGACGGACCCCATGTTGGGGGCAGGCAACTTTCCCCGAATCGGGCCGACCAACGACTACGCGACAGTCGTCGTCGCCTCTACCGAAGGTCATGGTGGCGGGGGGCACTGGCAGAGGTGCTACGAAGCGAGAGACCAGCAAAATTATCCAACGTATAGCGTGCTACGGCAGGCGCTGTCTTCGGGCAATGTGAACAATTGGACTTGCCGGGATACATTTGCCTGGATTGAAGACGGAACGAGCAACACGCTGTTGGCAGGGGAAAAATTCGTGCGACCGGATGAAGTCAACCGCTGTACCATGAACGGGGCGACCGCGGAGGATTCGCCCGACATCATGCTTGATTGCAGTTACCTGGTTGCCATGAAGGCGGAACGAGGTGAAGGCTGGGCCGGCGATGTGCGCGGTGATGGTGTCCAGGTGGGCCGCCCGCTGGTGAAGATTGATGCCAACCCTTCCTACAGCGAAAACACCTACATACGCATCGCGAACGGGCCGCTACAGAAGCCGGTGATGGTCGGTGCGGTCATGTCGATCAAAGCCCGCAGCGCACCGATCGGTTTCGGTGGCAGTCACTTTGGAATCGCCAATTTTCTTGTTGCCGACGGATCGGTTCGCGGCATTTCCTCGATGGCCGACAAGATGACTTTGCTGTATCTGGGCCGTGTCAACGACGGTCAAACCGCCGCTTTTCCTTGATTTCATCCGCTTGTTCGACCGGTTCCCTCTTTTTTCAACGATGTACGCCATGAGGATGTTCGCCACCCCGTTTTTCGTCGCCTTGATCGCGGCTCTCGTTTCCGGATGCTCGGACGGTCGTCCCCCGAAAGCTCCAATGACCGGGCGCCTGACGTTGCAGGGAAAGCCGTTGACGAATGTCGTCGTCAACATCGTTCCGGAGGATTTATCGTTCGGCGCTTATGGACTTCCTGATGAAGACGGGTATTTCCGCGTCGTCAGTTCGAACGGCGACGACGGCGTCGTTCTCGGCACGCACAAGGTCTTTGTCGGCGAGTTGGAAAAAAACGTCGAGAATCCCGTGTTGCCGAAGTTGCTGGGAGCGGAACGGATGCGTTATGCGAGTTATGAAAAAACGGATATGACCGTTGACGTTAAAAAAGGGCAGAACGAATTGGTTATCGACCTGAAATAAGCCCTTCATGCCTGCATTCCGAAAACACGCATTTTCGAAAGTACCATACCGTCAACGGCATGACACATTGCGCATCACAAACTCTTTGACGAACGGCACGAAACATGACGATTCATCTGTTGAAAACAGTATTGACGATCGGCATCTTTGGTTTGATCGCAACGGTATCCGACGCGGAAACCACATCGCGGCAGCAAATCGAACCGTTTCGGCTCGAACAGGTTCGCCTTTTGCCGAGTCCCTTCAAAAAGGCGCAGGATAAAGACGCCGCCTACCTGCTCACGGTCGAACCGGATCGGCTTCTTGCCAGGTTCCGCACCAATGCCGGCCTGGAACCCAAGGCCGAACATTACGGCGGATGGGAAATGAAAACCATTGCCGGTCATTCGCTCGGTCATTATCTTTCGGCGATTTCGTTCATGTACGCCTCGACCGGTGAGAAGCGATTCAAGGAGCGGGCCGACTACATTGTCGACGAGCTTGATGAATGCCAAAAGGCGGGAAAAGACGGGCTTATTTCGGCTATCGAAGGCATCCGCGCCAAGTTCGACGAGATTTCCAAAGGAGATATCCGCACCAACGGTTTCGGATTGAACGAACTTTGGGTTCCGTGGTATGTGCAACATAAAATCTGCGCCGGACTGCGCGATGCTTACCGTTATTGTGAGAACGAAAAGGCGCTCGACGTGTACGAAAAGCTCGGCGATTGGGGCATCGAAATCACGAAGAATCTTTCCGAGGAACAGTTTCAAAACATGTTACGCTGCGAATTCGGCGGCGTGAACGAGTCGTATTATGATCTGTACGCCCTGACCGGCGAGGAAAAATATCTCAAGATGGGCGACCGTTTCTATCACCATGCGATTCTCGACCCGCTCCGTGAAGGTCGGGATGAGCTTGCGCGAAAACACGCCAACACGCAGATTCCCAAGCTCGTCGGACTGGCCCGACGCTGTGAAGTCAAGGACGACGAACTCGCCGCCGGACAAACCGTCGACTTCTTTTGGGACCGCGTCGTGAACCATCACAGTTATGTCACCGGCGGCAATTCGATGGGAGAACATTTCGGTGACCCGGATAAACTCAACGATCGACTGCGGGACGACACCGCCGAGACGTGCAACACCTACAACATGCTCAAACTCTCGAAGATGTTGTACACCCGGACAGGCGACGTGAAGTACATGAATTATTTCGAACGAGCTTTGTTCAATCACATTCTGCCGTCGATTGACCTGTCCGACGACCCGGACAAGCTGTTCACCTATTTCGTACCGTTGCAAGCCGGTGGTTTTCGCACCTATTCCTCGCCGAATCGCGCGCATGAGGAACAGACGCACCATTGGAGTTGCTGCCACGGAACCGGGATGGAGAATCACGGACTCTACAACGGAATGATTTTCTATCATGGCAAGGACGGCGGCAACGATGTGTTGTACGTCAACCTCTTGATTCCGTCGACGCTCGATTGGAAAGAGAAGGGCATTAAGGTCAGTATCACCGATGATTGCACCATGCGTGTTCAGGCTGACGCGCAGGTCGACTTGATCGTCAGGATTCGCACGCCGAACAACACGGACACCGTCGCCGTGAAAGAAAAAAACGACGGCAATTATTTCATTGCGGGAACGCGGTGGAAGAAGGGGGATGCCGAGCTTCGGCTGCCGTTTACTGCGATTTGGAAGGTCGAATCAATGCCGGATAACAAGGATCGTATCGCCTTTTTTCGCGGTCCTTGGCTGTACGTCGCTGATCTTGGATCGGTTGCAAAGCCGCTTGCCATGCAATTCGACGAAAGCGGCGGCGATGCCGTACGCATTCCCGCCATCGTTTCCGACACGAAAATCGTGACGGATATGATCCGGCAGGTTACGCCCGAAAAGGCATCTCCCTGCTGTATCGACAACGTGGCGTATGAGCTTGTTGCCGCGCGGCCCAGGCCGGTTGAAATGGTTCCTTTCTACAAGGCTTCGCGGCGTTATGCCGTCTATTTCGACATTTTCAACAAGGCGCAATGGGCCGAAAAACAGGCGGCGTACAAGGCCGGGCAGGAGCGGCTTGCGAAACTGGACGCCCTGACCGTGGATCGCTTCCAGCCCGGTGAAATGCAGCCGGAACGCGACCACGATTTCAAGGGGGAAAACTCGAATCTCGGCGAATACCGGGGCGTCAAGTGGCGTGACGCGAGAGACGGCGGCTTCCTGGAATTCGACATGAAAGTCGCCCCCGAACAATCCTGTCGACTCGAATTGACCTACTGGGGCGACGACGCCGGTAACAGGGAATTTGACATCATCATCGACGGCAAGGTTATTGCAACGCAAAAGCTGGAACGAAACGCTCGCGGCAAGTTCTTCAACGTCTCGCATGACATTGAAAACCCCGAGAAAAAAAGTAAAATTCGGGTACGCCTCCAACCCCGCGCCGGAAAACTGGCCGGCGGTCTTTTCGGCGCAAAAACGATTATCAAAGAATAAGACGCATTTGTTCAAAAACCATCCACTATCCACTTTAAGCTGTCCACTATTTCATGTCCAGAATACCAGATCGAAAGTTTGCCATCGGTGT
>DOMV01000217.1 GCA_003509805.1 Planctomycetaceae bacterium | reverse complement strand
AGCCGGGAGGTCCGAGGCGGACTGCCGCCTACCGCCCGTCGCGGCACGCGACCGGCTTCGGGAAATTTCAACAGCCTCCAGTATACCTGCTCAATCCTGGAATTGTCGTCTGCGGCCCGGGCGCCTCGGACGCACCGGCTAAACGAACAACAGATGAAAAGTGGTTCCGGCAGGGTGCATGCATTGAGGCGTTTTTCAACGGTTCGAACATGATTTCCAACCGAATGAAACAATCCTTCGACTATACGGCCGTCATTGCGAGGGTCTGCGAGGATATCTGTTTTCGCTTGCCGGAGTTCAGGCATATTGATATGCGTTATGTCGGCGTCAGCTTCTCCCAGACGAAGCACAGTGATCCGCACGGGGTGTTCGCATCGACCTATCCGCTTCGTTTTCAAGACGGTGCTCAAACGACGTTGCGTCGCGGTCGGCCTTGGACGATTCAACGTTTTTTCAAACGTGACGGTACGGAGTACCTGTATATCCTCTATTTCTATGTACCCCGCTTCATGGAACTGAGCCTGACGGATAAATTGGAAACGATCATCCACGAGCTCTACCATATCAACCCCTTGTTCAACGGTGATTTACGGCGGTTCAAGGGCCGTTGTTTTGCTCATGGCAGTTCGCAGAAAAAGTATGACGCGACTGTCAGGGCGTTGACGCAGCGATGGTTGGCCCGGGATCCCGCACCGGAAATTTGGGACCCGTTGCGGTATAATTTCGCGCAGATTCAATCGATTTACGGTAATATCACCGGGACGCGGATTCCCACGCCCAAGATCGTTCCGGTACGGGATTGTTGATAGGCAGGTTGCATTCAAACGCGAGGAAGACGCATTACAGCCTGCAGACCCTGGTTTTCCCGGACTCCGCGCAGAATGACCGCCAAAAGTCCGGTACGCCTTCGCTTTGTTTTTTTATCTGGAGATCAGTAGACCGCAAACGGCCTGAAATTACGGCCTGAAACGGTTTCCGCGAACAATCGCCTGTCGCTCGAACGAAACGTGCAACCGGATATTTACAAGAACGTTGCGGCGAGTGAGTGCGACAAGCAGTCTTCACCCAACAATCAATTTCACCGCGTTTCCAGTATAATCAGCCATGCGGATTATTCGAAGCCAAGCGTTTGCCCGGGCGGGATTGATCGGCAATCCCTCGGACGGTTATCACGGCAAGACCATTTCGATCATCGTGCGGAACTATCGTGCGCAAACGACGCTTTATGAATGGGACCGGATCGAGATCGTCAACAGCCGGAACGACGAAAGCAGTTTTCGCTCCCTTGAAGAGTTTTCGGAAGATGTGCGCCGTCACGGTTATTACGGGGGAATCCGCCTGGTCAAGGCGGCGATACACGGTTTCGTCGAATACTGCCGTAAAAAAGCGATCGCGCTGCATGATCGCAATTTTTCGATCCGGTATGAATCGACCATCCCGCGCCAAGTCGGTTTGGCCGGTTCCAGCGCGATCATCGTGGCGACCTTCCGCGCGTTGATGGAGTTTTACGGGGTGACGATTTCGCAAAACGTATTGCCGTCGTTGGTTTTGTCGATCGAGCGCGACCGGCTCGGTATCCAGGCGGGCCTCCAGGACCGGGTCATCCAGGTATACGAGGGTGCCGTGTTCATGGATTTTTCCAAGGAATCCGAAGAGATCGTCGACGGCTTCGTCTGCGGGCGTTACGTGCCGATCAATCCGGCCAAGCTGCCGCCGCTTTATTTGGCTCATTCCGCGCAATACAGTGAACCGACCGAGGTGTTTCACAACAATCTGCGGTTCCGATTCGACCAAGGTGAACCGGAGGTCGTGAATGCGATGCGGATATTGACCGATATCACGGTCGAAGCCGGTGAGGCGATCGAACGCGGCGATACGAAACGGCTTGGTGAATTGCTCGACAGGAATTTCGACACGCGGCGTTCGATTTGTCGGTTGCCGAAAGAGCATATCGAGATGGTCGAAACGGCCCGCGGCGTCGGGGCGAGCGCCAAATTTTCCGGGAGCGGCGGGGCGATTATCGGGACTTACGACGATGAAACGGTTTATAAGAAGCTGGTCGAGGAAATGAAAAAAATCGGCTGCACCGTCATCAAGCCGCTCGTGTGCCCTGACGTATGCCCCGCCGGTGTCCCGGATAGAGATCCTGAAAACAATTGAAATTTCCCGAAGCCGACGATTTAGGAGCCTGCTCACCGGAAACGGCTCTGCCAAAGGCAAGCAGGCGGTTTGACCGGGCTGTGTTTACCCACGACTCNNCAACCGGCTTCGGTATAAAATCGCCGAACAAGTTTATTTTCCGGACATGGCGGCGGCGAGGATATGCGAGGTGCTCGGCCGCATGATCCGGGGGTCGACCTCTTCGCCTTTTTGGAGCGTGCCACGGACATCCTTGCCGGAAATGAAGACGGGCTTTTCGTCTTTGTGGTTCTCCATCAGATCGACACGCCCGACCGACTCGTAATAGGCGGCGAAACCGACGTTGAGCGGTTTGATTTTGAGGTCGCCATTGAGTTTATTGAAAATTTCCTGGGCGTCGAAATCCCCCCAGATCGGGGAACCGTCGTGGTACGGGGCGTCAGCATGTTTTCGGCCGATGATGATATCGGTGAACCCGAAGTTCTGGCGGTAAATGCCGTGCATCACAGCCTCTTTCGGGCCGCCGTAAAACATTTTGATGTCGAGACCGAGCAGGATGACGCGATCCGGGACCGCTCCGCCGCTTTTTTTCCAGAGTTCGGCATCGGAATCCCCTTCGCCGAGCGATCGGTTGTCGATCAGGGCTTCGTAGGTTTGCATACGGACCACGGCATTGACGTCGTCCCCTTTGGTTTCCCCGACGAGCGGATTCAGGCAGGCGCCGGCGTTATGTCCTTGACGGAGCAAGGTTTCAAGGCCGTAAACCAAGGCGTATTCGTGCGCCCTGTGGAGCGGATTCCTGGTTTGGAACGCGACGACGCGGTCCCAGGCTTTTGTGTCGAGCAGTTTGCGGACTTCGAACGGCGAGAGAACGTATTTGCCGAACGCCGGATTCTTGGGCTGCGGAAACACCAGGATCGATCCGCCCAAGAGGTGGGTCTTATCGGCGTCCTGCTTGAGAACCATGTCGGCTCCGGGATGGTCCGTTCTCTCGGTCAGATAGACGGCAGCCAGGTAGTCCGGTTTGTTCCATTCGAACACGTCCGAGACGGTCAGTATCGCGACGACTTCGCCGGTGGAATTGACGACGGCGACTTCCTGGTCCGGCTTGATTCGGGCGGCCAGTTCGGCGGTCACCGGGAGCGAAAGCGGAATCGTCCAGGCATATTTTTTCCCGTTGCATTCGATGACCGATTCGTTCAGAACGCGGTTGAAGGTCGTTCGGTCCATCGGTCCGGTAAGCGGGGAGAGGCCGCCGTCGCCGAAGCGGTACACGGTCGAAAGATCGGCGTCGCTGACCGGAACGTGCGTCAGTCCGGCCGCCTTTTTTTGGAAATCACCGATATCATTCGATGCGATGGTGCGACAAATCGGTTCCGTGAGCCCGCCGTGTGGTTGAATAAGAGACATAAAATTTTATGTTAAGGATTCCTGAAAAACAAACAGTCCGAAATACGGTCCTAAACACGGTCCGAAATTTTCGGGACACTTCCACCGCATTCGGCATCACTAGATGATAAAGCGCAACCCGCTTGTATTCAAGAGGCCCGGGAATACAATTCCCGGCTCGTGGTATCTACTTCGAACGGCATGACAAGCCTCCCGCGCACCATCGCCTGCCGCTCGAACGATCCGTTTAAGCACTTGTCTGGACAAACGTTAAATGCGAGTGAGTGCGGCAGGTAGACTTGACCGAATGTCCGTTTTCACCGCGTTTCCAGAATCATTCCCGGTCGGAAACGGTGATGTTTTCAGGTTCGCAGGCGTTCGTTGACGGCGGCGCTGCGCCCGACTTCGGCCCAAAAACGAGCGGAAGCGAGAATGCCGTCCCGGAATGCGCCGATCGAGAATTTTTCATTCGGGGAGTGGGCGTTGTCGTCGTCCTGTCCCCAGCCGATGAGGAGCGTTTCCGCTTTGAGAACCTGGGATAATTCGGCGACGATCGGGATGGAGCCTCCTTCGCGGGTGAAGACGGGAGGCCGGCCGAAGGTTTGTTCCAGGGCGGCAGCCGCGGGCGGGATGAATTTGCTTTCATCGATATCGACGACCATTCCCGCGGCACCGTGCTCGTACTTGATTTCGATCGACACGCCTTCCGGTTTGATCGACTCAAAGAACGTTTTGGCGTTGGCGGCGATTTCGGCCGGGTTTTGGTTCGGGACCAGCCGGAAGGTGAATTTGGCGGACGCCACGCTCGGGATGACGGTCTTGGAGCCTTCGCCCTGGTAGCCGGACGTCAGGCCGTTGATATCGAAGGAAGGACGGCTCCAGCGCCGTTCCAGCGAGGTGAATCCTTTTTCGCCGACGCTTTTGGCGACGCCGATTTTCTCGAAAAACTGTTCCTCGTTGAACGGGAGCATCGAAAATTGCGTATGTTCGCTTTCGGTGATCGGCAGGACGTCCTTGTAGAAATCGGGAATCCGAATTTTTCCGTTTTCGTCGATGGCGGCCGCGAGCATCCGTGTCAGGGCGACGGCCGGGTTCATCACGGCCCCGCCGAATACGCCGCTGTGCAGGTCGCGCGAGGGGCCCCGGAGCGTCATTTCCATGGCGACGATTCCGCGCAGGCCGTAGGTAATCGCGGGTTGGGCGGGTCCGAACATGCAGCCGTCGCTTACAAGAACGCAATTGGCGGCCAGTTTTTTCCTGTTTTCCTTGAGGTACTTGCTCAACGAAGCGCTGCCTACCTCTTCCTCGCCTTCGATGATGAATTTGATCTGGAACGGGAGTCGTTTTCCGCCCTGCATACAGGCTTCGGCGGCAAACACATGCGTGAGGAGCTGTCCCTTGTCGTCCGAAGCGCCGCGGGCATAAATGTTCCCGTCCCGCTCGGTCGGTTCGAAAGGCGGAGTGTCCCAACGTTCCAGCGGATCGGCGGGCTGGACGTCGTAATGACCGTAGACGAGCACGACCGGCGCTCCGGAAACGGGCGGCGTTTCGGCATAAACGAGCGGATGTCCTTCCGTCCGGATCAGTTCCGAAGTCAGCCCGAGCGAGGTGAAATAGTCTTGCAACCATTGGCCCGCCCGGTGGACGTCCCCTTTACATTCCGGGATGGCGCTGACGCTGGGGATCCGGAGCCATTCGAAAAGCAGTTCCTGAAAACGCCGGGCATTCGACTGGAGATATTCTTCGATCGGGCTCATATTTTGAATACGGTGAAAAAAGGAATGGGATAATTGACAAGGGACAATTGATAATTGACAACGGGGACACAAGCGGAACAATTGCGGAACCGTCGCCCCGCGCAGCGGCATGGTTCAATCGGTTTGTATAAACATTGCCGTCAATTCCTGCGTCGCACCGCGAATCGGGCGATCTCCGTCAGCGCCTCGGTCGCCTCGGTTCCGGGTGCGGGGAGCAGCTCAATCGCCGAATCGATCAGCTCATCCGCCTTTTTTGCGGCGGCGTCGATCGAACCGTTTTTTCGCAGGCGGTCGATCACCATGGCGATGATGTTGCCGCCGTTCCCGTTGGCCAGGTCCTCGTCGGTGACAAGTTCGAGCATCGATTTCCGATCGGCCGGGCTGGCGGTGTGGAGGTAATGGATCAGCGGCAACGTCGCTTTTCGGTTGACCAGATCGGTCCCGAGCGTTTTGCCCATGCGTTCCTCCTTGCCGGTCAGGTCGAGAATGTCGTCTGCGATTTGAAACGCCAATCCGAGCAGGTTGCCATAACGAAGATAACGATCGACCGTTTCCGGCGTCGCGCGGGCAAAATAGGCGCCGAGTCGGCAACTGCAACCGAGCAGCGCAGCCGTTTTGTCGCCGAGAATGTCGAGATATTCCCCCTCGGTCAGGTCGAACCGGTTTCTCGCCCCGACTTGGCGCAGTTCGCCCAGGCAGGTTTTCCGCAGCGATTCCGAAATCATGCGGTACCCGTCGAGATCGTCCAGACGTGTGATCATTTGCATCGCGATCATGAACAGCAGGTCGCCCGCCAGAACGCTTGTTTCGTTGTCCCAGCGGATGTTCATCGTCGCCAAGTGACGGCGGATCGTCGCCCCGTCGAGAATGTCGTCGTGGATCAGCGTTGCCGTGTGGACCATTTCCAGGGCGACGGCGACCAGGTGGTGATCGGCGGTGACCGCACCGGCCGCTTTCGCGCACAGGAACAGCAGGACGGGCCGGAGCCGTTTGCCGCCGAGCTTGAAGGCGTATCGAATCACCTCCTCGACGAACGGATCGGCTCCACGCAGTTCGCGGCGCATCGTTTCTTCAAGCGTCTGAAGTTCCGGGGCGATGAACGAATAGACGGATACAAGCTCTTCGGGGGTCTGGAGACGGCTGTCGGAACTCATAAAAAAAGGGGGGACGGATTCTGGATTCGGGTGCGATGGCGTGTACGTTCGGCGATGCTCACCACGGTTCCTCCGGTACCTCCGGCGAAAACGCGGGAGCGGGAACGGGAATGGGAACAAACAGGGTCGGAACGGTTTCGGGAACAAAGGGGGCGGGATTCTCTGCCGCCTCCACGTCCGCCTCCACATTCATTTTCAGCTCGATTTTGAAAGGCAAACGGATTGTCATGCCGTCTTTCGCGCCGCCGGAAGCGTCGTCGTCGGAAGCGCCGTTTGCCTTGTTGTCAGCACCGTCGCCATCCGGATTTTCTTCAGGCTCTTCCGGGGGGGGCGGCTCGTCGGTGAAACGCAGGGCGTAGGCGAATTGCTGGGCGCTGAAAAGGATCGTGTCGGCGGACTCGTCGGCGGAAACCTGGAAGTCCTGGAGCGGGCCCGATTGGCGCAACTTGGGATCGGCCGGGACGATTTGCCATTTGAACCGGGTCCGGCCCGTCTTTTTATCGATCACGTTCAGCGCGGTCAGGTATTCCGGCGGCCGGTTGCCGCCCAGGGGCTGCATCCCGCTCCCGAGAAAACCGAAAATCATCACCGGCAAACCGCTCGGTTGGTTGCACAGTTGAAACCAGCGTTCGATCTTGACCGGTTCTTTCCAGAGCGGATTGGCTTCGCGATCGAAGCGCATGAGCGTTCCCCGGCCGACGCTGCGGGAGGGAACACCGCGAATCTGGCTGCGATTGATCGCGGTTTCAGGCATTTTTCCATTCCGGCCTTGAAAATCGAGCAGGTCGTTCAATTGACGGCGTTCGACGAAAAGCACGAGAATCTCGTCGTCGTGAAATTCGATGTCGAGGTCCGGAACTTCATGGTCCGGTACGGCTCCGGGGATGGTCGCGGCCAGGCGGATCGGCCTGCAAATATCCGTTTTCCGGACGAGATCGAAAATCCGCAGGGTATTGCCCGGGGTCGTATTGAGCGTCGCGATGAAGCGGCCGTAATGAACGAACCGGACGACGGATTGGTTGGTCAGGTTGGATCGGATTTCCCGCATGTCGAAGCGGCTTGCCGGGATGCGGCCGGGATCGTTCGAGAGCTTCAAGGCCAGTTCGCGGGCGGCGCGTTTGCGGAGCATGTCGCGCAAATCGCAAACCTCGATCGCGAAGGCGTTGCTGCGCGAGGTGTTCAGGGTGACAAGGTTCGTCCCGAAAACATGGAGAAGCGTTCCGGCGGGAAGTTTCGTCCTGGCACGCTGCGCCCCGGTCGCCGGATCGAGCGCGAGGACTTCACCGCTGTCCGGGAGAAGGACGAACAGGTTCTCGTCGTCGCCGGCAAGTGTTTGCAGCGTCGTATCGGCCTGGCGTTTCCAGAGGATCGAGCCGGTATAAGGGTCGAGCGCCGTCAACGCATCGGCCTCCTGGATGCAAATCGCCCTCGGGGCGGTATAAATCACCTCGCCGGGCAGACGTCGTACGCCGAAGGCCGCGTGAAACGGATTGCTCGAAGCGAAATTCCGGATGGAGACGGCCGTCTGCGTCCTGCGCACCCCGAGCGGCGCGGAAGCCGACCGCATCCAGAGCAGCTTCGGCGTTCCGACCGCGTCGGTATCCAGCGTGTCGATGGCAACGATCTGTTTTCCGCGGACCAGGAGGAGAAGATGCCCCAGGCTTCGCAGGTAAACCTGGGATTCGGACCATTCCGAAACAACGCCTTCGTCGTGAAGACCGTAGGGATTGGAGCCGTCGGCGTCCGATTCGGGGGTTTCGAGCCTCCAAAGCTCGTTGCCAAACCGATCGTAGCAAACAAGCGTCTGTTGGTTGGAGGCGGAACCCTCGATATAGAACCCGCACGGCGAGAAAAAGGGACAGTACGGGCCGATCCGGTGAATCGGATACCCTTGGGGCCGGTTCCCGAAATAGCGGCCGCTGCCGCGACCGGACCGGGCAACCAGGAACGGCAGTTCATTGTCCTTTTTCACGGGCCGTTCTTCCCCGAACACATATCCCCGGGGCCAGGGGTGCGGTATTCGGAAGGCGTCGAATTGCGGGTCGGCAAGCCGTTGCTCCACTTCGGACCGGCGTCGGGAGTCCGTTCGCTGCAAACGTCGGTAATAATGGAATGCGTCCCGCGTTTTGCCTTCCGTATCGAGCATGTTCGCCAGCCGGAAAACGGTTTCGGAAACGGTCTCGGCCGTTCGAGACGTTTCCCGGCCGGGCGTCGGATTGCGGGAAGGATCGCCCTTGTCGCCATCGCTCTTGTCGTCCTCAATCGAATCGCAATCGAATCCGCTGTCGAACCATCTGTCGAACCATCGGGTCGGCGCCGTCGTCGATCCGAGCGTCGTCAATTCGAGGAGGAGCGGGAACGTGTTTTTTTCGCAATTCTCCACAATCGCATTCCGGGCTTTTCCGGCAATCGGGAGGGAACCGAAGTAGTCGAGAAATTTCAGCCAGCGTCCGATGGTCGGATCGGCATGTCCCATGCCGTCATCCCATTCGTCCATTCCCGGATTCGCGTACTCGCCGAACGACGGTTGCGGGTCACGTGCTTGCCGGTCCAGGGGCGAATCGTTTCGCGTTCGGCCCGGCATGGTTTTGGTGAACGAAACGGGTTCCTCCGTTTCGATTTGCCGAAACACTTCCTCGGCGACGGCATCGATTTTGGCCGAAAAATCGTCCGGGATTCCGGGTTGCCGATTCGAATCGGGCGAGGCGTTCCCGGCAATCTCCTTCCGTTCGGCGGCGCATTCGGCGGCAATTTGCTCCCCGATGAGACGGCTCAGGCGGACGGTCCTGCGCGACTCGGCCTGGATCAGGATCGGATGTTGACGGTCGAGGCGGATCATTTTTTCCAGCGTGGCGACGTATTCCGGGAGATCATCCGCGCGACGGGCGCCGTCGGCGTACACGAGCAGGATTTCACCCAAATCCTCGGGGTTGACGGCCAGCGATTGCAGTTCGCCGAAGACGGAACGGTACTTGTTGAAATCGCTTTGGAGCGTTTCAAGGAGGAGGTTGCGGAAAAACAGGACGCCCCGGGCCGAACGGCGCAGGGCGAGGGAACGCCGGAACAATTCGATCGCTTCGGCGCTGTTGCCGTCGAAACGGGCGACCCTGGCCCGGTCCAACAGGGCGGCGGCATCTCCGGCGTTTACATCTCCGGCGTTTACGTCGAGCTGTCGCCGGACTTTCCCGCGCAACGCGTCGATTTGGTCGAAGCAGACCGTTTGAAGCGGCGTTGTGGAAAACACGGTTCCCCGGACCGCGATCAAATTTCCGGGGTTTTCGTCCGGAAATCCTTCGTGTCCGACCGGCGCGGGCTTCCAGGTTTTCACGATTCGCACGTCGTCCAGATCGATCAGGAGGATGGAACCGTCGTTCAAGGGGAGATTGTATCGAGAACCGTCGTGGACACCGATCCCGGCGGGCATGGCGCCGGAGGGAAAGACGAGCGATTTCATGTTTCCGGGAGCCCGGGCGTCGGCATCCGGCTCAATCAGTTCGGAAAGAATTTTTTGCGATCTGCGGATTTGCCACGCGTGATGGGATTCGATGGCCGACGATCGGCCGATCCTGCTTTCGGTGCGTAATCCCACATCGTTCCAAAGCGGTTTTCCGTCGAGCATGTCCAGGGCGACGACGGAGGTGGGAGAGACGGCGAAAATTTTTCCGTCGTGAACACAGGCGATGTAAAGCGCGCCGTCCCGTTTGATTTTCTCGTTTTTCCAGAGGAGTTCGCCGGTGAGGAGGTCGAGACAATAGAGGGCGGGCCGGTCGGCCGGGGCGACGATCACCCGGGTTCCTTCGATGATCGTCGCCGGAACCTGCCAGCCGGAAAGCGAAAAAAGCCGGGCAAGCTCCTCGTTCGAACCGTTGTCGAACTGGCTGTACCGCATGTTTTGCCTCATCCAGCCGCGTTCGGTGTTCTCTTCCTGCGCTTCGTTGATCGCATAACTGAAACACCAGAGCGGCTGCAACGTCGTCGCGTCGAAGGCGGCGACCGCTTCGGCGGCGGTCGG
>DOMV01000390.1:167-9499 GCA_003509805.1 Planctomycetaceae bacterium | reverse complement strand
GGCCTGAAACTACGGCATGTTTTTTCCCGCGCACAATCGCCTGCCGCTCGAACGATCCGTTTATGTCATTGCATAAACAGAAGTTAGATTCGAGTGAGTGCGGCAGGCGGCCTTGGCCAAAGGCCCGTTTTCATCGCGTTTCCAGTATAAATACCGCCCGTCCAATCGTCTGTTGACCCTTCAGGCGTACCGTTTTCGATGGGCAGGCTCGTGCATTCATTTCGGACCGTCTCCGCGACCGTCACCTCGGTTTCACGCATTATTTTTCACGCAGGATTTTTCACACATTGTTTTTCATTCGGCCATGTTTTCACAATACGATACGATTTTCGGTGCCTCGACGCTTGTCGAACTCCTTCGATACCGGGCTTTTTCGCAACCGGAAGAGAACGCGTTCCTTTATCTCGTCAACGGGATCGACGACGAATTGCCGATCACGAACGCCGAACTCGACCGTCGCGCCCGGCGGATCGGGGCATGGCTCCAGAAACGTAACATGCACGGACGGCGCGTTTTACTTCTTTACCCGCCGGGACTGGATTTCATCGCGGCCTATTTCGGCTGCCTGTACGGCGGCGCGATCGCCGTCCCGGTTTATCCTCCGCGCCGGAACCGTTCGATGCTGCGCATCCAAGCCGTCTCCCAAAGCGCCGGGGCCAATGTCGCCCTGACGACCATCGACGTCCTGAAGCGGGTCACGGAATTGATCGACGAGGCGCCGCAACTGAAGAGTATCCCGTGGCTTGCGACGGACGACATGGAAACCGGTCCGGAAGAAGATTGGTTCATGCCGGACATCAATTCCGATACCATCGCGTTCCTGCAATACACTTCCGGCTCAACGGGTACGCCCAAGGGGGTCGTTCTCTCCCATTCGAACCTGATCCATAATTCCCGGCTGATTAACGTCGGCTTTGAACATGCCCGGAGCGGTACGGGCGTTTTCTGGCTCCCTTCGTATCACGACATGGGCCTCATCGGCGGTATCATCCAGCCGCTTTTCGTCGGTCGCCCGAACGTGCTCATGTCCCCGCTGACCTTCCTGCAAAAGCCGTTCCGTTGGCTTGCCGCGATCACGAAATACAAGGGTTCGACCAGCGGCGGCCCGAATTTCGCCTATGACCTGTGTGTGCGGCAAATCAAGGAGGAACAGCTTGAAGAACTCGATTTGAGCAGTTGGATCGTCGCCTTCAACGGGGCGGAACCGGTGCTGCCGGAAACGCTCGACGCGTTCTGCAAAAAATTCGAGCCGTGCGGATTCCGCCCGGAAATGTTTTATCCCTGTTTCGGTCTTGCCGAAGGAACGCTGATCGTGACCGGCGGCATGGCCCGGGAGCTGCCGATCATGCGCACCATCGACGCCGACTCGCTTTCCCAGGGAAACGCGGTCGATGTTTCCGCAGGAACGCCCCGCAGCCGGACCGTCGTTTCGAGCGGCCGGAACCTGATCGACCAGAAGGTCCTGATCGTCGATCCCGATACCCGGATCGTATGCCCGGATCGTTCGGTCGGCGAAATCTGGGTCAAGGGGCCCAGTGTCGCCCAAGGATATTGGGACAACCCCGAAGCGACCGAATACACGTTTCGCGCGACGCTGGCGGATACCGGCGAAGGTCCGTTCATGCGAACCGGCGACCTCGGTTTCCTGCTCGACGGCGAACTGTTCGTCACCGGCCGGATCAAGGATCTGATGATTATTCGCGGAGTCAACATTTACCCGCAAGACGTCGAATTGACCGTCCAAAGGGTCGATCCGAACCTCCGGCCGCTCGGCGGCGCCGCTTTCCTCGTCCGGGACGGCAAGGCTGAACGCCTCGTGATTATCCAGGAAGTCGAACGCCGCTTCAAAGGCGAGATGTCCGAACCGATTTTTTCCGAAATTAAACGGGCCGTCGCCCTGGAGCACGAAATCCCCGTCGACGCGATCGTCCTGGTCAAAGCCGGGAGCATTCCGAAAACGTCGAGCGGCAAAATTCAGCGTCATGCCTGCCGGGCCGGGTTTCTCGACGGTTCGCTCACCGAATTGGCCCGCTGGAAAACGCCGGGAACATTCGGCCATATCGGCGCCGGTACCGACGACGGCATTGCCGAACGTACCGACGTCGATACCGACGTCAATATCGGCGGCGGGGAAGTACGGCCGACGGTGGTGCGTTCGTCGACGCCGCCCGTCTCCGTTCATGCCCCGTCCGTTCAAACCGGCGCGGGCACACAACCGACGCCGAAAACCGAGACGCCTGCGCCGCCTGCCGGAACGAAAAGCGACGGCAAGGTCGGAGACGGTAGGGGCAAAAAAGACTTGACGGCTGTTTCGTTTGAGGAAGTCGCCGCCGCCGTGATGGAAGAAGTGCGCAACGTCGGCAAGGATAGGGCGACCAATATCTCCCTCGATACCGATATTACGGAACTGGGACTCGACTCGTTGGAACGGATGGAGATTCTCGCCTCGCTGGAAGACCGGTTCGGCGGCCAGTTTCCCGAATCAATCCTGCCGGAACTGTACACGGCCAAACAGGTCGTCGAGGCCGTCCGGGAACATCTCGGAGGCGGCGCGAAGCCGATGCAGGAACGGCGCACACGGGAGTTGAAGGATATCCCGGATGAATGCTTCAAGGTCGAAAAATTCCCGGAATACGTCCGACTGCGGGGCGGGCTCGACCTGATTCAATCGATGGGACTCAATCATTTCTTCGAGGTCCACGAAGGAATCACGAACGACCGGACCGTGATCGGCGGTCGGGAACTGGTCAATTTTTCCAGCTATAACTACATCAATACGTCCGGCGACCCCGAGGTCATCAAGGCGGCGCAGGATGCCTGCGCGAAATACGGAACCAGCGTTTCCGCGAGCCGGCCCGTCTCGGGCGAAAAGCCGATTCACGGCGATCTGGAGCGGGCGATCAGCGGCTTTCTCGGGACCGAGGCGACGATTGTCATGGTCGGCGGTCATTCGACGAATGAAAGCGTGATCGGGCATTTGCTCGGACAGGAGGATATGATTCTGTTCGACGCCCTGGCCCATAACAGTATCGTTGAAGGAGCCCTGCTGTCCGGGGCGCGGCGCCGGCCTTTCCCGCACAACGACTGGGAGGCGGCCGACTGGATTCTGCAAAAACATCGCGGCGAATACCGCCGTGTCATGATGGTCGTCGAAGGGGTTTACAGCATGGACGGCGATTACCCGGACCTGCCGAAACTGGTCGAGATCAAAAAGCGGCACAAAGCGCTGCTGATGGTCGACGAAGCCCATTCGCTCGGCGTACTCGGAAAAACCGGCCGGGGAATCGGTGAACTCTACGACGTCGACCGCGCGGACGTCGATCTGTGGATGTGTACGCTCAGTAAAACATTCGCGAGTTGCGGCGGCTTCATTTCCGGCCGGAAAGAACTGGTCGAACACCTCAAATACACCGCCCCGGGCTTCCTGTTCAGCGTCGGTATCTCGCCGCAAAACGCCGGCGCCGCCCTTGCCGCGCTGCGAATCCTTGCACGGGAACCCGAGCGGGTCGAAAAATTGCGGAAAAATTGTTCCCTGTTCCTCGAACTGGCTAAAAGCAAGGGGCTTAACACCGGCATGGGCATGGGTACCGCGGTCGTGCCGATCATCATCGGCAACTCGATGGCCAGCCTGAAACTTTCCCGAGCCTTGTTCGCCCGGGGAATCAATGTCCAGCCGATCCTGCACCCCGCCGTTGAGGAAAAAGCGGCACGACTGAGGTTTTTCATCACCTCGGCCCACAGCGAACAGCAAATCCGTTTCACCGTCGATTGTCTCGCGGAAGAAATCGCCGAATTGGATCGGGCGTGATCTTCCGCTCAACCGGATGCCGCTCGACCGGATGCGCTGCCTGACAAACCCGGGCTTGATGCACGACTTCGACACACGCCTTGATGCACGGCCCGAACGGCCCGGCTTGTATCGGATCGGGGATCGGGTATACTGGATTTTCCGGTGTCGCATATCCCGTTTCGAGAAATGTTCACCGGCCTTTCGGTCAACAGAATCATGGCACCGGCTTCGGTATAAGATGCCCCCGAACTCCAGTCGTAAAAACCGGATGACCGCCCCGAAATTCCGCCGGTTCAAGTTGGACGGGCGAAAAATCGTCATGCTCACCGCCTACGATTGGATTTCGGCGCGTCTGCTTGAGGAAGCCGGCATTGATGCGGTCCTTGTCGGCGACAGCCTTGCCAATGTCGTCCAAGGAAAAGGGACGACGCTGCCCGTGACGCTTGAGGAAATGATCTATCATGCGGAAATGGTCGTTCGTGCCGTCTCCCGGGCCATGGTCGTCGTCGATTTGCCGTTTCCTTATTGTCAATCGGGGAAAAAACGGGCTGTCTCGGCCGCTGCCCGGATTTTGAAGGAAACGCAGGCCGACGCCGTCAAACTTGAGGGGGGTCGCAATCGGGCGGCAACCATCCGGGCCGTCGTCGAGGCCGGGATTCCCGTCCTCGGTCATTGCGGCCTCATGCCTCAAAACGTCCGGGAGTACGGCGGATTTTCCGTCCAACGGGACCGGGAACAACTCCTGGGCGATGCGACGGCGATCGAAGCGGCGGGCGCGTTCGGCGTCGTTTTGGAGTGCATTCCGGCGGAACTGGCCCGTGAGACGAGTAAAAAATTGGCGATCCCGACGATTGGAATCGGCGCCGGCGCCGACTGTGACGGCCAGATTCTCGTCATGCACGATATGCTCGGTTTCCGCGATGAAGACGATATTCCCAAACACAACAAACGATATGCCGACCTCGGCGCGACCGTCAAAGACGCCGTCGCGCGATATGCCGAGGAAGTGCGAAGCGGTTCTTTCCCGACCGTGGAGCAGTCGTTTTGACGGCAAAAAACCGGAATGAAAACCGGAACGTTTTCTTTTTCATGGCGATACGTTTTTCACCCATTTCACCACAAGACACCACGTTGTCCAAGACAGCCGTACTACCCGATTCGTTGGAGCGCGCGATTCTTGCCGGAAAAATCGCTGCGGACAATCGCGCCACCGATATCGTCATCCTCGATTTGCGTGAAATCACGTCCCATTTCGATTTTTTCGTGATCGCGACCGGTTCGAGCCGGCGCCAATTGCACGCGATCAGCGAAGAAATCGACAACGTGTTTGAAAAGCAACTCGGAGATACCCGCAGGAGCATCGCCGGATATCAGGAAAGCCGTTGGATCGTGCTCGATTACGGGGACGTCCTCGTTCACCTTTTCGAACCGGAAAAGCGGCGTTTCTATGCCCTCGAAGAACTGTGGGGGAAAGGCAAGCGTATCGAATCGCCCCACGTTTGATTTTTGGACGGAATGCCAGGCGCGTTGAGCCTTGCGGCGTAGTCGCCGGTTTTTCAGGACCGCGAAAACTTTGACGACGAAAACTTTGACGACGAAAACCTTGACAACGAAAGCCGAATTTCTCAATCGCATTCGCGCTGCGCTCGCCGGTTCGGATGCGGGCGCGTTGAAGGACGAGGGCTCGTTGTCGTCCTTGCCGCCGGTCCCGGATGTTTGGCCGCTTCGAGGTCTTTCCCGTGAAGAGCTCCGGTCGCGGTTCGCCGAATCGCTCACGGCCGTCGCGGGCGAATGTGTCGCCTGTTCGGATTTGCGGGATGCCGCTGATAAAACGACCGCGTTGTTGCGGGAAGCCGGCGCCGTACGGGTCGCCTTGCCGGACCACCCGTTTACCCGACGGGTCGTTCCGCTTTTACAAGGAATCACGCTGATCGGACCGCCAGACGAACCGGGAGTCGGCGACCAAGGGACCGTCAACCTTGGGGAATTGGCACGATGCGATGCCGCGATTCTTTCGCCGGAGTATCTCTTGGCCGATTCCGGGAGCGCCCTCCTCGCGGCCCCGACCGTATTCGACCGCCTTGCGATATACATGCCGCCGATTTGCCTGCTTCTTGCTCCCGGGTCGCTTCTCCGGGAACATTTGCCGCATGTCTGGCAGGAATTTCGAACACAATGGGACCGGTCACCGGCCGGCGAATTCGTCGTCGTCACCGGCCCCAGCCGTACCGCCGATATCGAAAAAAAACTTGTTCTCGGCGTCCACGGTCCTAAAAAACTGGTTGTTTTTTTAATCGACACCGTATTATGAACGATCTTGAAATCGCACGTAGTGTCACGCCTGTGCCGATCGGGGAAATCGCGGCCAAACTGGGATTGGCACCGGATCATTTGGACCTGTTCGGCCGCACGAAGGCCAAAGTTCATGGGGACGCTTTCGAAAGCCGCGGTGACAACGCGGACGGCAAGCTGATTCTCGTCACATCGATCAATCCCACTCCGGCGGGCGAAGGAAAAACGACGACCGCCATCGGGTTGGCCGACGCGCTCAACCGGATCGGTCGGCAAGCGGGTCTGTGCCTGCGAGAACCGTCGCTCGGTCCCTGCTTCGGCATGAAAGGAGGCGCCACCGGAGGCGGTTATTCTCAGGTCGTTCCGATGGAGGATATCAACCTCCATTTTACCGGAGACATTCACGCCGTTACCACCGCGACNNATTTTCACGCGATGACCTCGGCGCACAACCTGCTCGCCGCCCTGCTCGACAATCACCTGCATCACGGCAATGCGCTCGACATCGACGTGCGGCGCATCCGGTGGCGGCGCGTGCTCGACGTGAACGACCGGGCGTTGCGTCACATTGTCGTCGGGCTCGGCGGACCGGCCAATTCCCTGCCGCACGAAAACGGTTTCGACATCACCGTCGCTTCGGAAATCATGGCGATCTTCTGCCTGAGTCTGTCCCTGGAGGAACTCAAGGAACGCCTCGGCAGGATCGTCGTCGCGGAAAACAGGCAAGGCGAAGCGGTTACCGCCGCCGACCTGAAGGCCCGGGGGGCGATGGCCGTCCTGCTCAAGGAGGCGATGAAGCCGAACCTCGTCCAATCGCTTGAAGGGACGCCCGCTTTCGTTCATGGCGGACCGTTCGCCAATATCGCCCACGGATGCAATTCGCTCCTCGCGACCCGGCTGTCGATGAAACTTTCGGATTATACGGTCACGGAAGCGGGATTCGGAGCCGATCTCGGCGCGGAAAAGTTTCTCAACATCAAATGCCGGAAAGGAAATCTACGACCCGATCTCGCCGTGGTTGTCGCAACCGTCAGGGCGCTGAAATATCACGGCGGCCTCGACCGGTCGCAATGGAACACGCCGGATGGCGCGGCGCTGGCACGGGGAATGGGGAATCTCGAAAAACACGTCGAAAACCTCCGCGCATTCGGGCTCCCGGTCGTGATCGCGATCAATATTTTCCCCGACGATTCGGAAGAAGAACTCCGCTTCCTGGAATCGCATCCCCCGGGGGACGAGACGCCCGTCGTTCGCTGCGATCATTGGGCCCGCGGCGGCGCCGGCGCCAAAGAGTTGGCCTGCACGGTCGCCCGGCTTCTGGAAGAACAAACCACCAAACCGGAACTCCGGTTTTCTTATCCCGATGAAATGCCTCTTTGGGAAAAGATCGACACGGTTTGTCGAACCGTTTACGGAGCCGACGGGGCGGTCGGCGATAAGAAAGTGATGCGGCAATGCCTTGAAATCCAGGACCGATACGGCCGTCTTCCGGTTTGCATGGCGAAAACCCAGTATTCTCTTTCGACGGACCCGTTGCTTCGAGGCAGGCCGAGCGGGTTTACCATCCCGATTACCGGGTTGCGAGTCGCGGCGGGAGCGGGTTTCATCGTCGTGTTGACCGGCGATATCATGACGATGCCCGGCTTGCCGAAAATGCCCGCGGCGGAAAAAATCGATCTCGATTCCCGGGGCAATATCGTCGGATTGTTTTAGGGCGTGTTGACACAAACCGATTTCGAGGCGGACGAGGCTCGCCGAGCATCGCTGATGTCGCAAAAAACGCGGGTGAGGTTCGCTTTCTCCCGGGACGTTCTTCCAAGCGAGGCCAGCCTGGAAACGTTTCAGCATCGGTTGGCGGCGACATCATGGACGCGAAGAACATGGACTCCGGCAGCCGAGAGGATACGGGAAACCTCGACGGTCGCCCGGTCCCGGTCAAACTGCGGATAAAGATCGCCGAGAAAACGTTTACGTGAATGACCGACCAGTACGGTGCATCCGTGTCGAAAAAAACGGTCGATATTCTCGATCAGCAGCCGATTGTGCTCGGTCGTCTTCCCGAAGCCGATACCCGGATCAATCGCGATGCGCATCCGGTCGATCCCGGCCGCGACCAGGAAGTTCAACCGTTCTTCAAGATAGGCATCGATTTCCGCGACGACGTCCTCGTAATGTGGGGCGTCCTGCATCGTGCGCGGCACGCCTTTCATGTGCATGACGCAAACGCCGACGTTCCTCTCAAGCAACAACGGGAGCATTGCCGGATCACCGGAAACGGCAGTAATATCGTTGACGATATTCGCTCCCGCACCGATGGCGGCCCGGGCCACCCCGGCATCGGCCGTATCGACGGAAATCAGGAGCGGATTGGACGAAAACGTGCCCGCCCTGTGTTTTTCCCCGGCGACGACGGCTTCGATGACCGGAACGACGCGGCGGATTTGTTCCGTCGTATCAACGGCGTCGCTTCCGGGTCGGGTGCTTTCTCCGCCGATATCCAGGATGGCCGCCCCGGCCATGCGCAATTCGAGTGCGTGACGAACAGCGGCATCGGGCGCGAAATACCGACCGCCGTCCGAAAAACTGTCCGGCGTCGCATTGACGATGCCCATGACGGCGGGCCCCCGTTCAAAGGTTAATCGATGGTCGCCAATCTGCCAAAAAACATGCTTTTTTGAAAACACCGTGCTTGAAGAATAATTTGAAGTTGAAAATCGAACGTAAGGAAAACCGTAATGACCGTGTTGCTCCGGACATGCCGTAAACGGCCTGCCAATCCGCCCGCGCACCATCGCCCGCCGTTCGAACGATCCGTTTATGCCATTNNACATGTTCGTTTTCATCGCGTTTTCAGCATATCACTTGTCGTACACGGTCTCGCCGGAGAGGATCGCTTCGCGTACCCGGCGTTCGCGGGATTTCAGGCGGTCGTATTTTTCCAGTTGTCGCACGTCGCATGGGGCCGGGAAAACCGTGTCGGGGTCCTCGCCTCGCGGCGTTTTTTCCAGCGTCGCCTTCCCCTCCGCAATGATCCCGAGCGCTTCGCGATATTCGGGCGAATCCTTGGCCACATCGGTTTTCCACTTGGCCAGGCAAGGGCTGATCGCGGGCCGTGTGAACGAAATGTTCCAGTCGAGTTCGTTCACCTTGAGGCCGGTCAGCTCGGCGAGCCGATCCAGCTTCGCGTTCGGGAGCGGACAGCGCCCGTATCGATTTTCCGGAAACGCCGTCTCGTAAGTCCCGTAATACG
>DOMV01000390.1:0-135 GCA_003509805.1 Planctomycetaceae bacterium | reverse complement strand
GAGGCCGAGTTCCTTGCGTTTTTGGTCGATTTCCCGCTCCGCGTGACCGTTCAGCAGGATATCGACCAGCCGGCTTTTCGTCGAACCCCAGGCATACGGTTCCAGCTTGTTTGCCGGTCCCGCCCCGACCGCGCT
>DOMV01000245.1 GCA_003509805.1 Planctomycetaceae bacterium | reverse complement strand
ATTCAGAAAGAAATTAAGAGCATCTGCGCTACGACCGGCGCAACGCCTGCCGATACGACAACCGGCGCGACCGCCAAAACATCCGTTCTCACGGCACGCAATGCCCGCCTCAAACGGCCGGCGCTTGAACGGCCAGCGCTCGAACGATTGGCGCTGACGAAACCGTCGTTTTGGTCTTCGCCGCCGGTTATGCTGTTGCGTCTCACCCTGCGTCAATCAAGAACCGTGCTCCTGTGCGGTCTCGGACTTGCGATCGCACTGGACGCCTGTCCGTTTCTCCGGGAATCGTGGAATCCCTTTGATTTTGCGCATCGCGGTTTCCCGTTTCTCCTAGTAATCGCCGTCGCGTTCGTGCTCCTTTTCGCCTGGGCCGGGCCGTTTCGCCAGGATTGGAAAAACGACTCCTTCCGCATTCTGTCCCGGTACGGCATCGCCCCGGGAACCGTGTGGTGGGCCCGCGTTTTACCGTTTTTGTGCGTTTATTTGATTCCGTTGCCGTTTTTTACGATCCTCGCGGTTGAGACCTCCTCGCCGGGCAAGGTTGGCGAGAATCTGAGCATGCTCCTCTTCGCTTACGGGACGCCGTTTTTCGTCGGCATCCTGACCTCGCACTGTTTCAAGAGCGTCGTTTTCGGGGCTGTGAGCGTCGTTTATTCGTGCTTCCTTTATTTCGTCGCCCTCGTTTTACAGGGTGAATACGGCTTCAATCCGCTTTGGACGACGGCTCCGCTGCCGTTGTTCGCCGTCCTCGCTTCCCGGCTGCGCACCCGGGATTGGCTCCGTGAACATGTTTCCTGGAAAACCCGGTTGCGGACGCTCGGCCTTTGCCTGGCGCCGCTGCCCGTCGTCCTCGTCGCGATTCCCTTCGTCCGTGTCTGTTCCGTTCCGGTCGTCGATGAATATCACGTCGACGACATTCTCGCCGGCACACCCTATGACCGGCTGCAACCGTTGACCGCCGAAATTCTTCCCCTTGATTCGTTTCCCGGTCGCCCCGACGCGACGTATTCGATGTTGTACGAGGGATATTTCCAAAACAGTGCGGACGGTTTGCCCCGTGAACCCGGTTTCATTCGTGTAGGAAATTATTGGAATTACGTCTCGACACGATACGCCTACTCCGGCGGGCCGGGCAACACGCAATCGAATTTCGCGACCCTGGTCCACCAGACGCTGCATTATGCCCGGCTGAAACAGGAGGCGAAAGCCGATGTCGCGAAGCGGGGATTGAAAAAACAATTGGCCTTTCTCCGGGAACCGGCGTCGCCGTCCGCCCTCGTTCGTCTCGCGACGCTTTATCGCCATGAACGTCAAACGCTGAACTTTGATTGGCCGAACGGTATTCTCGGAAATTATCATTTGCCGCCCTGGGAAAACGCGATCCGTTATTTCCAGCTTTCCTATCCCGGCGAACACACGCGGGCGAACCGTTTGCTTGATTACCGGTTTCAAACACTGTGCCGGCAGGCCGAGGAAATGGAAAAGGCGATTCGAACGAATACGGGGGATATTTCCGCGATCTTTCGGAACGGGCCGGGATACGACGACTTACGTACACCCGTCGACGATTTTTACATGAGACATACGGTCCTCGGATCACCCGTCGATCGTGCGGCGGTAACCGCGGAAGGCATCTTCATCGACGAGATACGGCGCCGTGCCCGGATCATCGAGATCGGGCTCGTCCTCTGGCGCTGCGACCACGACACGCTCCCGGAATCGCTCGACGAACTGGTCGGTGATTATTTGGAGGAAATCCCGAAACTGCCGTTCGACGGCGGGGCGTTCGAGTATTTGCCGCCCGGGAGCGAGGCGGCGAAAAACTATCCGAATCTCGGCTCGAACACCCATCTCCACGGTCGTGTTATTCAAGGCGCTATTGTTCCCGAAAAAGGGGAGACCGTATCCCAATCCGTGTTTTTGAGGTCGGGCGGCTTGTTCTGGGAATTGGATGCGCTCCGTTTAAGGTAGTGGGATGAAAACGAGAAATGAGAAATGAGAGGGGACGCAGACGGATTCCTTGGTGTGGCGGCCAAGTAGTACAAAGTTAGTAAAATCGTGTTCGACACCCCAAGTGTGGGTCTCATCGCCCCCGCGCAGGCGGCAGGGTTTCCGTCATTCCCGCGCAAGGCGGCAGGGTTTCCGTCATTCCCGCGCAAGGCGGGAATCCAGACAAGCGGGTTCGTACTCGTGCGTCTGGGCCCCCGCCTACGCGGGGGTGACGAATACTGTTTGGCTAACTTTGTAGTAGCGTGTGTCCTGAAATCTCATTTCTCATCTTTCATTTCTCATTTCTCCCCTCTCCCTTCTCCCCTCTGCGTGCCGTTCAACCGGTCTCGCCGTCGAGGATTTCGGCCAGGAAACGACCGGTCGCGGATTCCGGATTGCGGGCCAATTCCTCCGGGGTTCCCCGTGCCACGACGCGACCGCCCCGTTCGGCGGCCCCCGGTCCGAGATCGATGATGTAATCGGCCGCCTTCATGAGTTGGAGGTTGTGCTCGACGACGATCAGCGAATGCCCGGTCCGGAGCAGGGCGTCGAAACAATCGAGCAGTTGCACGATGTCGGCGAAATGCAGCCCGGTCGTCGGCTCGTCGAGCAGGAACAGGCAGCGGCCCCGCTTGACGTTCGAAAGGTAGGCCGCGAGTTTGAGGCGTTGCGATTCGCCGCCGCTGAGCGTGTTCGCCGGTTGGCCGAGCCGGACGTAATCGAGCCCGACGTCGATGAGTCGTTTGAGACGCTGTTGCACTTTCGTCCGGCCGCGAAAAAACCCGAAGGCTTCCCGGGCCGTCATTTCCAGCACGTCGGCGATCGTCTTGCCGCGATAAGTGATTTCGAGTATTTCGCTCTGGTAGCGCGTTCCACGGCATTGGGGACAGCGGATGAACATGTCGGCCATGAACTGCATGTCGATCGCGATGAACCCGTCGCCTTTGCAGGTGTTGCAGCGCCCGCCGTCGACGTTGAAACTGAAATAACCGGCCGTGTAGTTTTTCGTCTTCGCCTCGACCGTATCGGCGAAGACGCCGCGGATTTCGTCGAAAATCTTGAGGTAGGTGATCGGATTGCTTCGCGGGGAACGCCCGATCGGGCTCTGATCGACCATGACGACGTCGTCGATTTGGCCGGTCCCGAGGATTTTATCGCACGGCAATCCGCGGGGGCCGTTTTCCTTGCCGAGTTTCCGGCAAAGCGCGGGATAAAGGGTTTCCTGGATCAGCGAACTTTTGCCCGCGCCGCTCGGGCCGGTAATAAGGCAAAGGACGCCCATCGGGAAAGCGATGTCGAGGTGTCGGAGATTGCGTCCCGAGGCGCCGAACAGTTCCAGAACGCCGTGATCGGCGGGCCGGCGTTTCGAAGGCTTGCCGCTCCCTCGTTTCCCGCTCAGGTAACTGCCCGTCAGGCTTTGTTCGTTCGTCAACATTTCCGCGAGGTTCCCGTTGAAAACGACATGTCCGCCCCCTTGCCCCGCTTCGGGGCCGATTTCGACGATCCGGTCGGCGGCCCGGAGAAACCGTTCTTCATGCTCGACCACGATGACGGTGTTGCCCAAGTCGCGCAATTGTTTCAGCACACCTATAAGTCGCTCGGTATCGCGCGGATGGAGCCCGATGCTCGGTTCGTCTAAAATATAGAGCGACCCCGTGAGGTTGCTCCCGAGCGATGCTGAAAGGTTGATGCGTTGGCTCTCGCCGCCCGAAAGTGT
>DOMV01000119.1 GCA_003509805.1 Planctomycetaceae bacterium | reverse complement strand
TAACCAACTGAGCTAGTCGCCCTGTTTTAATATGTTACTGTTTTTTGAATAAAAGGAAATTTATCTGCTAACAAACCGCTGACACAGGGCGGTCGCTCAGTATCTGAAGTTGCAACCCGGGCCTATTGACACTATGGCTTTTCAGGGGGCAAATCGCCACCAAAACATGTTTTAGGAAACATAATTGAGGATCGTTGGGTGGCTTGAAAACTGCCTGTTTTTGCCATTCCCGCCACCAAATATCCCAAATTGCTAGTGTCAACACGCCCTAAGTTTTGGGAAATTGCAACGACATTCGGCATATCCGCTCTTTTACAGAACCAATCCCGACAAAGCCGAAGAAAATCAAAACAACACGCCCGAAAAACAAAAACGCTCAAATCTCCTCTTCCATCGGCAACTCAAAACGTTTGTGCGAAGTTTCCTGAACTCCCGCGTTCAGGGGTTCTTGCAACGCGGTTGAGGTCTTCTCTTGGTCGCCAATCCGGCTTAATCCGCCCATCCCTTTCTTAAACTCCATCAGGCCGCGTCCGATTTGACGGGCCACCTCCGGAAGACGGCTTCCAAAAAGAATAACACCGACCACCATAAGGATGAGCAGAGCCTGGGGGCTTGGAGTGAAAAAAGCCAAAATCGCCATGCACACACCCTCCAAGACCGAAGCGGCCCCGTTTTCCGAAAAAAACCAAGCAGACCGATCGGATACCAAAGCGGACTGAAACAGGCGATGTTCGCTGTAAACCCGTCCACTGAACTCCCTTACGGCAGACTCTAAAGACCGGTGTCCTGCTTCGCGCCTTCTTTTGCTTTCTCGTCAACGCCTTTCATCGCGGAATCCAAGTCATCTTCGATCCCATTCACACCCTTCTTAAATTCCACGACGCTCCGCCCCAAAGAACGCATCACATACGGGAGGCGGTTACCGAAAACCAGCAGCAAAACGACTGCAAGAAACAAAATATTGATTGGGCTGAAGGTAAACATAGCGTTCTTCCTTTTGGTGAATGTCCCAAGTCGCAAACCTTCTCATACCGAAGCCGACCCTGTTTTCCGGTCAATCCGCATCCTCCCCCGAAAAACAACATCGCTCCACAGGCGGTGTTATTTCCGGCGGACAGGCCCCCCAAAGTCGGCTCAGGGAAACTATACTGGAAACGCGATGAAAACGGACATGCGGTCAAGTTTGCCTACCGCACTCACTCTCCTTTAACGTCTTTTCAGACAAGTGCTTAAACGGATCGTTCGAGCGGCAGGTGATTGTTCGCGGGAGGATCGTCATGCCGTTCGCAGTACACAACAACCCTCTGCGTGCCATTTTAGCAACTCTCACAGTCATGTCAAACCTCTTTTTATTTTTTCAAGGAAATGATGCTTTTTTATTGGAAATATGGTAATCTTTGCGGTTTATAGCGACAGTCGGTTGAAAGTCGGCTTCGGTGGATTAAGAATATCCTGCCCTATTCTGTCAAAAAAACCATTTGTGACGGTAAAACTATGAAAAACGAGATTTCAATACGGGATTTCCAGCGGCTTATTCGCAAAATGTACTATGAAAAGGATCGACAGCGCGGCGTCGACGGGACATTCATGTGGCTGATGGAGGAAATCGGGGAGCTTGCCGCCGCGTTGCGAAACGGCAGACCGGATGAAATCCGGTTGGAATTTGCCGACGTCCTCGCCTGGCTTACGACCATTGCCAATGTCGTCGAGTGCGACTTGACCGAAGCAATCGCCGAAAAATACGGGACCGGCTGTCCAGGGTGCGGAGAATACGCCTGCATCTGTCCCGACGAAGAAAAACCATAGTCGTATCATGTCGAAGCCGGTTGAGTACAAGTGTACCGGAAACGCGATGAAAACGACCATTTTGGTCAAGTCCGCCTGCCGCCCATCGCGGCACGCGACCGGCTTCGGGGATACCCAAAAATTTCCATTTCTGCTCTGGACGGAAAATGTCGATTTTCGTATCGTTCGCCTGGATGATCCCTTTTTCTCCTTCATTTTCAGGCCAACAAATCCCATGATAAACTCCTCCTCCCTGTCCGGTATCTTCCAAAAAGGAAATGCGGCCCTTCAATCGTTCACCTCGGGCATTTCCGATCTTGCCGCCAACGTGTCAGGCGGAAAAGCCGATAAAAAAGCGGTCGAAGATCAACTGATTCTGTCGCAGCTTTCGAAACAAATTGATTTGCTCAATATGGAAATGGGCCTCGACGGCGCCGATGGGGAAGGGATATCACTTTCCCCGATGGAAGGTTTGGACAGCCTCAAAAAGCGTGGCGATATGATGGCCAACGTGCTCCAAATGAAGCTCAACACCTTTCAACAGCAGATGATGCGTTCGATGAAATCCAACGGCATCGACACGGGCCGGCCGGCGACGTTGCAAGAAGGCGACGAGACGGAACTCCTGCTTTCCGGGAACCATCCGGATGCGGCGAAAATTCGGCATTTACTCCAAAACGATCCGGAACTTGCCGGCCAGTTCAAGGAATTGGCCAATCTCGCCTCCCTTGTCCGCGGTATCGGGCAACTCGACGCCGAATCCAGGGCGGTCGCAACCGGGTCGGGCGGAGCTCATTCGCCGATCGCCGCCTACCAACAGCAGAACATTTCGACGGATAAAGGCGGTGAAAACCGGTTTACGCTGCAAATCGCGGCGACCGGAGCGTCGTATTCATTTGAATAACGTTGGGCGAAGCGCGTTTGGCGGAGATCGGGCGGAATGCGCGGAAAAGCAGGCGTCTGCGCCGCCCGGCCGGACCGAATTACGGACTGTTTATACCGCAAACGGCCTGAAACAAACGGATGAAACAAACGGCCTGAAATTGTTCCCGTGAACAATCGCCTGTTGCTCGAATGAAACGTGCAACCGGACATTTGCAAGGCTATTTACAAAGAGATCGTTACAACAAGATATTTGCAAATATGTTGCGGCGAGTGAGTGCAACAAGCCGTCTTCACCAAACAACCACTTTCACCGCGTTGCCGGTATACGTCTGAAGGACCCGGATCATGCAGTCCGCCGGGTCTCGTTCTGGTTGAGCTTGTTGTACAACGTTTTCAGGCTGATACCGAGTTCTTCGGCAACTTTGGCCTTGTTGCCGTCGTGCCGCCGCATGGCCGATTGGATCGCATCCATTTCCATGTCCCGGAGTGTTCGGCCCGGCTCGGGTTCGAAGGACATCAGCTCGGCCATCGGACCGTTCAGAACGGTTTCCTTCTTCGTAATCGGTCGCTGCGGCCGCTGTTCCGTAATCCGGTCCTGGTTGATCGGAACCGTTTCGATCCGGGGTTTGAGGGCGTGAGGCAGTTCCCCGACGTCGATGGGCAACTTGTCCGCGAGAATCAGCGCATGCTCGATCACGTTGGCCAATTGGCGCACGTTTCCCGGCCATTCGTAGGCCAGAAGCAACTCGTAGGCGTCGCGGGTGAACAATTTCTCCCCGTCCCGGAGATTGATCCCGACCTGGTAGCGTTTCGCCAGGTGCAGGATCAGGTCCGGCAAATCGTCGATACGTTCCTTGAGGGGCGGCAAATGGATTTCAAACGTGTTGATCCGGAACCAGAGATCTTCACGGAAATCACCGGAATGAACCATTTCCTCCAGATCTTTGAGCGTTGCGCAGACGACACGGACATCGCAGTGAATCGAGGAGTTTTCCCCGATTTTCCGCACTTCGCCCGATTCGAGAAAACGTAACAGCTTGGCTTGGACGCCTTTCGGGAGTTCTCCGATTTCGTCGAGGAAAAGCGTTCCGCCGTGGGCCACCTCGAACAGGCCGGTCCGATGTTCGTCGGCCCCTGTGAAACTTCCCTTGCGGTGGCCGAACAGTTCGCTTTCGATCAGGGTTTCCGGGAGCGCCCCGCAGTTGACGGCGACGAACGGCTTGTCTTTCCGCGGACTGCGGTCATGGATGGCCCGGGCGACCAATTCCTTGCCCGTGCCGGTGTCGCCGAGAATCACGACCGTCGACTCGGTCGGGGCGATCCGATCCAGGACGTGGTACACCCGTTGCATCGGTTCCGATTCGCCGACGAGCCGCATTCCCCCTTCGATGCGCTGGAGTTGCGTCTTGACGGCGAGATACTGGTTCATCAGGGCCCGTTTTTCGACGATCCGGTTGAGGAGGAGGGCGATATCCTGCAATTTCGTCGGTTTGGTCAAATAGTCGGCCACACCTTGCCGGATCGCTTCGACGGCGGTATCGAGCGTTCCCTTACCGGTCATGATCACGGCATCGGCTCCGGGAGAAAGCTCCCTGGCGGCCGCGATCACTTCAAGTCCCGTCGCGCCGGGCATGTCGAGATCGACCAGCAGGCAATCGAACGATTCTTTTTGCAGGGCAGAGATCGCGGTCGCGCCGTCGGGGCAAACGACGACCGAATGTCCCATCTGTGGCAATTCCAGCCGCATCAGTTCCTGGAGCGACCTTTCGTCGTCGGCAAAGAGTATTTTCATCGGTTCATTCCTTCCAAAATCATTCCCCAAAATGTCGGGGCCATCATGTCGGGGCTATCATGTCGGGGCCACAAAATCACGACCGTTTCGCACCCGGAATGCGAGCGGACAGGCGTCACCGGGATCATCCCACACGGCGTCGCAAGCGACGCACACCGTTTTCTTCGGGATTCCCGGGCGGTTTCGGAACAATAATCACGGCGTCATCGGGAGAGGTTTCCTCATTCCGCGGAAAAGCCGGTTCGCCGGGCACGTCCGCCGCGAGAGGGCCGGTTTTGTCGCCCGTCTCCGATTCGCCCGTCTCCGATTTCCTCCCGTTTTTCATGCGTAATTCACTCCATACGATCAACACGGCGGGCAAAACGATCAGCGACGTGAACAGGCAACAGGTGATTCCGATCACGAGCACGCGGCCCAGGCTTTGCAGGCCCTTGTGGGAAGCGATCATGAGCGAGCCGAAACCGATCATCGTCGTCAGCCCCGTAATCAACACGGAACCGGCGGTCGAGGGACTCATCCTATACCGTCCTTTTTGCAGCCGGAAATCGTGAATGACGTGGACACCGTAATCGATCCCGACGCCGAGAATCAAGGGCAGGACGATCATGTTCGCCGGATTGAGCGGAATGTCGAGCAGTCCCAATATCCCGAATGTCAGCAAAAGCCCCAACAACATGGGGGCGAGCGAGAGCAAGGTTTCTTTCAGGCAGCGGAAATCGATGAACAACAGGACGAACACGGCGATGAAAGCGTAAATCGCGGCGGTGACATACCCCTGTTGCATCTGCTTCGAGGCTTCGTAGGTTTGGAGCGGCGTTCCGGTCGCATTGGCGTCGACGCTGCGCACCTTGTTGACGAAACGCTCCATTTCCTCCATGTTCCAGATGTCGACGTCGGTGTAAATTTTCATCAGGTGCTTGCCGTTTTTGCTCACGAACCGGGTTAAAAACGATTCCGGCAGGTCGTTCATCGTCGGCGCTTCGGGATTCGACATCGATTTCAGCATGAGCAGCCGGGAAAGCAGGTCGCCTGCCATCGAGCTTTGGTACTGCGAAAGCCGGCGAAGACATTCGTCGCGACCCGTGCCACGAAGCCAGTTACGAATGTTTTCCAGGCGTTTGACGGTCGGTGCGGCGCCCGGATCGGAAGCGATCAAGAGCTGGAGCCGGTGCAACGTGCGACCAACCACATCGGGATCGGACACCGGGATTTCCGACGGACGTTCCGGGAGTACGGCAAGCCGCTCGGCAATACGGTTGATGTAAGGGGTCCGTTGCGGATCGGTTTCCGGGAACCAGGAGACGATTTCATCGACCCTCAATTCCGGGTAGCGCTCCTCGAATTCCGCCTTGCGCCGTAAAAGCTGTTCGCGACTTTCGGCAATGGAAAGGGCGTACCAGGCGTTTTGGCCGCCGTTTTCAATGTCCATCATCCGCCGCTCCCATTCGACGCTTTCTTCCCCGTCCGCCTGGAGGTGCAGCAAGTTGTGGTCATACCAGACTTTCGGCACTCCGAAACAAATCAGTACGGACGCGATCAGCGCAAGCGCGATCAAAGTCCTGGGAAAGCGGAAAATCGGCGCTATCCAACCGTGAACGTCGAGCGGTTCCGGCAATCGGCGCATCGGCCGGTTGGCATCGCTGAGCACGATCATCGCGGGAACCAGCGTGACGGCTCCGAGACAGCAACAGAGGATCCCGCCGCCGGAAATGATTCCCAGTTCCGCAATCCCGGTAAATTCGGCGAAACCGGCCATGAAAAACGCGGCTGCCGTCGTTATCGCGCCGGTAACGACGCCCGGCCCGATGATCCCGGCCGCCCGGACGATCGCCTCGGCAGGGCTGCGGACCGTCTTGCGTACCTGCAAATATCTGGAAACATAATGTGTCCCGAAATCAATGCCGAGGCCGATCAGGATCGAACCGAAGGCGACGCTCAGGATGTTCAGGTGCCCGATCGTCAACGTAATGAAGCCGATGGTCCAGCCGAAGGCGATCAGCATTGCGCAGACGCCCATCATCGGATGTCGAAATCCGCCGAGACCGGCGATGAAGACCGCGGCCACACCGATCAACGAAAGGATCGAGGCGAGGGTCATCGCTTCGCCGCTGCCCCGCATTTCGTCGTTTTCAATCACGATCATGCCCGTGATCCCGATGTCGACTTCCGGAAAACGTCCCCGTTCCTCCGCGACGATCGAACGCAATTGGTCGATCGCCCCGGAACCGTAGGTGAACGACTGCTTGTTCGCATCCGCGATACGGAGCATGACGAAACCGAATACGCCGTTTTTGGTCGGAATCACGAAATAGCCGGTATCTCCCTGGGAACAGGCGGCGACGACGTCGGGCATTTGGTGCATTGATCCCGCCTGGATTTGCGGCCAGGGAGAACCGTAGGAGGCGTTGGGCGAAATCAGGGATTGCTCCAAACTCAAGGTGAGCTGCTCCAGTTCGCTCCGGGTCGATTCCACCTTGCTTTTCAAGTCGATGCCCCTCAAATCAACGCCCCTCAAGTCGATTCCCCGGAATTCCGGCGGGAGCATTTCCGGCGGCGGCATCTCCGACAGTTCAGCGGTCCCGGGCGGCACGGCGGCGAGTTGACGCTGCAATTGGAGCCGCATCGCCATGTTTTCCAGCAAATATCCGAGGCTCAGGTGCGCCCAGTTTCCGTCGATGATCGGCCGGGTTTCCTGCACGAATCCTTCAATCGTCGCAAGTTCTTTTTCCGGAACGTAATGCAACCCTTTGGCGCGGATTTTCGAGATGTCCACCCCGTGAATCACGCCTTTGAACAGGGTCGGATGGGCCGCGATTTTTTCCGAAAGCGATTCGAGAATCGGAATGACCTCGGTACTGTTTTTGCCTTCCACGACGACGACCATCTCGTCGTTGTCGCCGAACTCTTCAAGATATTCGAGCCAAAGACGATTGAATGCGCTGTTCGGATTGATTAGATCGACCCGGCTCGTCTTGAAGCCGAGATGCGAATAGGCATAAAACAAGCCCAGAACGGAAAACGCGACCCCGATGGCGAGAACACTGACCGGTCGTTTGGTGCAAAACCGTGCCAGGACGACCAAGGGGGCCGAAAGCGGTGAAAATTCCTGTTCCTGCTGCGCCTGCGGCTTCCGTTCCGTGGGCATGGTTCATTTTTCGACTTTAAGGTGTATGGTCCTCGGACCCTTACGATTCCGGTGCGCACTCCCTGCGCCCCGACATGGTTCGAAGTCTATCAATTTTCGCCATTTGAAGCAAGAGAAGTTTTCCGAAACACGATAGTATGTCTCGGGCGTATGCCGGGTGCATGTCGGGAAGCGGTTGAAAATTACCCGACATGGAGGAAAAACATGGAGCATTGACGTTTTCCGGATAAACGGTAGAATACGGGTGTTGTATAGGACGACCATCGGGATTCCCCGAAGTCACCAAATTTACCCAAACGCACTACTGAACCGATGGAACGTTACCCGCATTTGAAAGAATCCGATCCGGACGTTTACGCATTGATCCAAAAACAAACGGATTACGAAGCGACCACCCTCAAAATGATCGCCAGCGAGAGCTTCGCTTCCTTCAGCGTGCTTGAAGCCTGCGGTTCGACCCTGACCAATAAGTACGCGGAAGGTTATCCGGGAGCCCGGTATTATGAAGGCAACGAGATCGTCGATGACGTGGAGAGCCTCGCCATCGCGCGGGCTCGAAAGCTGTTCGGTTGTGAACATGTGAACGTCCAGCCTTGTAGCGGTTCCCCGGCCAATCAAGCGGCCAGCCGGGCCGTGATGAACCACGGCGACAAAGTCATGGGAATACCCGTGACGGACGGGGGACACCTGACACACGGCTGGAAAGTCAACTTTTCCGGTAAAGATTACGTCCAAGTCCCTTACACTCCCGATCCGCAAACCGGTCGGATCGACATGGATCAGGTTCGTGAAATCGCAAAAAAAGAACGGCCGAGAATGATCTGGGCCGGTACGACGGCCTATCCGCATCAGCTTGATTACAAAGCATTTGCCGAAATTGCCCGCGAAATCGACGCTTATCTCGTTGCCGATATTGCCCATATTAACGGGTTAATCATCGCCGGAGTCCATCCCGATCCGGTCCCGTATTGTGACATCGTCACCAGTACCGCCCATAAAATGCTTCGGGGGCCGCGGGCCGGGTTCATCCTCTCGAAAATCGAGGACCGCCTGCGACCGAAATACTATCCGGAAAGCAAGCTGAACCTTGCTCAACGAATCGACCGTACTGTTTTTCCCGGGCTCCAGGGGGGGCCGCACCTGAGTATTATCGCCGCCATGGCCGTTGCGTTCAAGGAAGCCGACACGGAATCCTTCCGCGATTACGGGCGCCAGATCGTCAAAAACGCCAAACATTTGGCCGCGGCGCTGCAAAATCGCGGAATTGAACTGGCCGGAGGGGGAACCGATACCCATTTGCTCTTGCTCGATTTCCGCAAGGAAGAGTTTACCGGGAAAGACATGTCGCAGGCTTTGGCCAAAGCCGGGATTATTGCCAATTTCAACCTGGTTCCCGGGGATCATCGCAGTCCGTTCGTAACGAGCGGCGTCCGGCTCGGAACCCCGGCCCTGACGAGCATGGGAATGAAAGAGCCGGAAATGGAAAAGGTCGCCGCTTGGATCGACCGTGTTCGCAACAAGGTCAACCGGATCGACGAAGAGGCCCCGAAAATCCGTGCCGAAATCGCCGAGTTGTGCGGTCAATTCACCATTCCGGGAATTCGATAGGAAACGCGTGTGATACCGTAAACGGCATGATAATCCTCCCTCGCACAATCGCCCGTTTTGTCTCGCTTCCCATTCCTTCATCATTCCCGTATTTTCATGGATTATCCCGGTCATTGGCAACGACGGCATCTTCTCGGGCTTGAGGGTGTTTCCGCGACGGAAATCATCACCTTGCTGGACGCCGCCGTGGAATTTCGCCGCATCCTGGACGAACCGGGCCGTAAACGTCCGCTCCTGGCGGGCAAAACCTGCGCCAACCTGTTCTTCGAAAATTCAACGCGAACACGGCTCAGCTTCGGACTGGCCGCCCGACGGTTGGGGGCCGACGTGGTCGATTTCTCCGCCGCGGGCAGCAGTGTCTCCAAGGGCGAAACCCTTATCGATACGGCACGGAATATCGAGGCCATGGGTATTGACGCCGTGATTGTCCGCCATTCCTGCCCGGGTTCGCCGAAACTGCTTTCCGAAAACCTCCGTTGTTGCGTGCTGAACGCGGGCGACGGCCCCCATGAGCACCCGACACAGGCCCTGCTCGATATCCTGACGATCCGGCAACGTCTTGGAGATGTCAAGGGGCTTACGGTCGCCCTGATCGGCGACATCGCGCACAGCCGGACCGCCCGATCGAATATCCAGGGACTTCAAACACTGGGGGCCAACGTCATCGTCTGCGGACCGTCGACCCTCGTTTCGGCGGAATGGGAAAAGTTCGGCGTCGAGGTCTCGTATTCGCTCGACGCAATTCTCGATCGCGCGGATGTGTTTAACCTGTTGCGAATCCAATTCGAACGGCAGGTTGTTCGACCGTTTCCCTCGATCCGCGAATACGCCTACCTTTACGGCATGAACGCCGAACGGCTCGCCCGGTGCAAGAAAGACGTTCTCATTCTCGCGCCGGGGCCGATCAATCGGGGATTGGAGTTGACGCCGGATGTCGCCGACGGTTCGCACAGCGCGATTCTCGACCAGGTTTCGAACGGGGTCGCCGTCCGCATGGCCGCCCTTTGGTTATGCCTCGGTTGTGCCTCACGTGTGGCGCCGGATCCCGCCCGACACGATGTCGAAGCCCGACACGATGATGAATCGGCGTGACTTGTCCGCGTTTTCACGGCAATTTGGGAATGAAAAGGATGAGGGCTGAAAAGATGATGCCGCGATTTTTTCCGATAGTTTTGGCGTTTCTTTGCTGCGGTTGCGATTTCTTTCCCGTCCCCTTGAGCGATGAAGAAGTCGCCGCCATGTTCGGGGATGGTTCAAACGATGCGTTGACAGATGTCGCGGTCGATCACGCCGCCGCGTATCCGTCCCAGGAGCCGGGAACGCGACCGCCCGTGTTGACCGGTTTCCTGCCGCTTACCGAGGAACAGCTCCAAGAGGGCCGGCTCCAGCTTTTCGACGGCGTTTCGACCTTCGGTTGGGACAGCGTCAATAATTCCCAGGCCGCCAAGCTGACCGTGAAAAAACTTCGCGCAGGCGGTCAACCGATTCTCGTTTCCGTCATGCGGGAAAAGATGGAGGAAACGACCAACTCGTTCCACTGGCTTCCCGAATGTGAGTTCGATTCCATTGCCGAATGCTTGTCCACCAGCAAAAACGCCGACGCCGGTCGGACAAGCGTCTCCACGACGCCGTCTTTCATCACCCAGCAAAACCCGGGCGACATGACGATCACGACAAAACCGTTCTCGGGATTCACGGCGATTCAGGCCAAGCCGCTCAATATGCGGCCGCTCGGGGAAAACGACTGGAAAGCGGCAACGGAACCGGCGAAATCTGTTTGGACCGACGGCGTGCTGGAATTGACCGGCGGGAGCGGCATGGTCGAAAGCGTCGCCGAATACGGTGATTTCGTGCTGCAATTGGAATACAAAACGGACGGTCCGGTCAACAGCGGCGTCTTTTTCCGTTGCATCCCGGGCGAAACGATGAACGGCTACGAATGCCAGATTTTCAACAATCCGCCCGCTGATGATTACAGGAAATACATCGGGACCGATACCGGAGGCATTTTCCGCCGTTGCGTGGGCCGTAATGTCGGACCGAAAGACGGCCAGTGGAATTTTTTGACCGTTGCCGTGGGCGGACCTCGCGTCGCAACCTGGGTCAACGGTATCCAGGTGGTCGATTGGACCGACACCCGGGCCGAAAATGAAAATCCTCGCAACGGCCTGCGTCTCAAACCGGGCACGATCCAACTCCAAGGGCACGATCCGGCCACGAAAATCCTGTTTCGCAACATCCGTATCGTCGAATCCGTATCGCCGGGGACACCTCATTGACAAAATTCCGTTTGAGTTCATAATCGACGAGCGATACTGGAAACGCGATGAAAACGCACATTTGGTCAAGCCTGCCTGCCGCACTCGCCAGCTCTAACTTGTTTTGAAGCATCAGGTTACACGTTGTGTTCGAGCGGCAGGTGATTGTTCGCGGGAGGATTTTCTTGCCGTTCGCAGTATATCCCGAAAACCGCTGGACTTTTCCCGGAATTCTCACCGTATTCTCACCGTATTTTCACTGTATTTTCACTGTATTTCAACCCCATTCCGTCTATCACCCATGACCATTCTCGTCCAGAAATTCGGCGGCACGAGCGTTGCCGACACCCGGAAAATTTGTGAAGCGGCCCGGAAGGCAATCCGGGCGAAACAGCAGGGCCACCAAGTGGTTATGGTGCTCAGCGCGATGGGAAAAACGACCGACCACCTGATCGCGCTGGCCCATGAAATCATGGAACGTCCCGATTCCCGGGAAATGGACATGCTGATGTCGAGCGGCGAGCAGGTGACGGTGGCCCTGATGGCGATCGCCCTCAAATCGCTCGGTGAAGACGCGGTCAGCATGACGGCGGCGCAGCTCGGGATCAAGACGGACAACGCGTTCATGCGGGCACGGATCAAATCGATTTCGACGGAGCGCATGAGGAAAGCGCTCGATTCCGGGAAGATCGTCATTGCCGCCGGTTTCCAGGGGATTGACGACGAAGGTAACATCACCACGCTCGGCCGGGGCGGAAGCGATACGACGGCGGTGGCGCTTGCCGCGGCATTGGGAGCGCATGAATGCGAAATCTATACGGATGTTGACGGCGTCTACACGACCGATCCGCGATTGCTCCCGGAAGCGAGGAAGGTGGAGCGGATCGCCTACGATGAAATGCTCGAACTGGCCAGCCTCGGGGCCGGCGTCATGCACAGCCGGTCGATCGAATTCGCCAAAAAATTCGGCGTCGCGATCCATGTTCGCAGCAGTTTCAGCGATACGACCGGGTCGTTGATCCTCGCCGAACCGGAATCGGATTGCGCCCCGGTGAGCGGGGTCGCCCTCGCGGCGAAAGAATCCCGGTTGACCATCGTCGATGTGCCCGACCGGCCGGGCAATGCCGTGCGCATTTTCTCCCGGATGGCCGAAGCGAAAATCGCGGTTGACATGATCGTCCAGAACGTGGGCGGCGACGGTCTTGCCGACATTTCCTTCACCGTCCCCGCGATCGACCGCCCGGCGGCGATCGAGGTGCTCCGGCTGGCCGCCCAGGAAGTCGGCGCCGTCGGTGTCGAATACGAAGACGATGTCGCCAAGGTTTCCGTGGTCGGACTCGGCATGGAAAACCAGCACGGCGTCGCCCGGCGGATGTTCCACGCCCTGTCCGAAAGCGGAATCAACATCAAAATGATTTCCACGAGCGAAATCAAAATTTCGGCGCTGATCGAAAAAGCCCAGGCCCAGGAGGCGCTGCGATCCTTGCATCGCGAGTTTCAACTGGAAAGACCGCTCGTTGCGCCGAAAGGGAAAAAAGGAGCGTCGGTCTGTTCGCCGCGACGGAAGATCGCGAAGCAGAGCCCTGCCGACGTGTTCGCCAAGCATCAGAGCGTTTCCAATCTCGGCATGGAGGACATCCTTATCGAGGAGGTTTCGCTCGACCGGACCCAGTCGCGGATCACGCTTGCCGGGATGCCCGATACTCCGGGAATCGCGGCGACCGTGTTCGACCGGATTGCCGCCGAGGGAGTCGTCGTCGACATGATCGTTCAAAGCAACGGCGTCGACGGCGTCGCGAGTTTCAGTTTCACGGTTGCCCGCGATGACTTGAAAAAGACACTCGCCGTTTGCGAAAAATTGCGGAAACATCTCCAATGCGACGTCGTGACGCACAACCCGACGGTCGCGAAACTGATCCTGCGGGGTACGGGACTCCGCAGCCACACCGGGCTTGCCTACCGCATGTTCCGCACGCTCGCCGACGGCGGCATCAATGTCAGCCTGATTGCCACTAGCGAAGTGTGCGTGAGCGTCACCGTCGACGACGCCCAAGGAGCGAAAGGCAAAAAATTATTGGAAGCGGAATTCAAAGCGGAAATCGTTTAGCGATTTCCGGGCACTTCGACCGTAAACGGCATGACGATCCTCCCGCGAACAGTCCCGCGCATAACCGCCTGCCGCTCGAACGATCCGCGTAAATACCTGCATTGACAAAGGTAGAGTGGGCGAGTGCGACAGGCGGACTTGACCGAATGTCCGTTTTCATCGCGTTTCCGGTATAATCAAATCGGAGCCGCGACCATCAGGGAACGGTTCTTTACGAGCCGGGAATCGTAGTCCGAAGCCGGTTGAGTTTTCCGTTTGGTCCGCCCGTTTACCCTCCGTGCGGTGTTGTTTTTCGAGGGCGGGCTTCTCGAAAGTCGGCTTCGGGAAATCTCAACAGCCTCCAGTATATTCCCGGCCGGCATCCTCCTTGATACGCGCGACGACCTCGATCGTTTCGGCAACAAGACTGACCGACGTCGAAGAAAGTGTAAGCGGCATACGATCGAGGGGTTCGAAGCCGAAACGGCTCTTCCGAGCGGCTCGCCCGTCCGCCCTCGGGGTGCTTTTCATGCAACGCCGCCTTACGTCCAACTTTCAGCCAAGAGACCGACCGATGCGGACCGATCGACACACAGCCAAAGCGGAGGGCACGGGACTCGAACCCGCAACCCCTTTCGGGGCACCTCATTTCCAATGAGGCCGCTAGCCATTCGCTTACCCTCCAAGGACGACAACGTACATTATAGGGGCTTTTTTTTATCGTGCAACGGCGCAAGAACGGATTTTCCAGGGCTGAGACCATTTCACCCCGCCGCCGGTCGCGGCGAACTCAACCACCCAGTGCGTCGAAATTGATACCGGATTGCGAAAGATCCTCGAATTTCAGCGGACCCGCGTTGAAAACGGCCTTTCCGGATTCGCCGAACGCATTGGCTCCTTCCTCGTATTTGGCAAAGTTAAGTTTGAACAAACCGGCTAGATACATCGCCAAACGGTCGTATTCCGCCTTGTCTTTCCAAGTGTTTCGCGGATTCAGGATTTCCTGGGGCACACCGGAACATTTGGTCGGCGTCGCAAGTCCGAAAACCGGATCGCGTTCCATCGGGCTTTTGGCAAGTTCCCCGCTGTGAATACCGTCGATGATGGCACGGGTATACTTGATCGAGAGGCGTTGTCCGACACCGTATTGACCGCCGCTCCACCCGGTGTTCACCAGCCAGGCCGCCGAACCGTGTTGTTGCATTTGTTGCGCCAACAGTTCCGCGTATTTGACGGGGTGCCAGACGAGAAACGCCGCTCCGAAACACGCCGAGAAAGTGGCCTGGGGTTCCACGACACCCATTTCCGTTCCCGCGACTTTGGCGGTATAACCGCTCATGAAGTGATACATCGCCTGCTCGGGCGTCAGGCGGCTCACCGGTGGCAACACACCGAAAGCGTCACAGGAAAGGAAGACGATATTTCTCGGATGACCGCCCACACACGGCTTTTTGATGTTCGGGATAAACTCGATCGGGTAGGAAGACCTGGTGTTCTCGGTAATTGTTTTGTCCGCGAAATCGACTTCCCGGGTAACGGCGTCGTAAACCGTGTTTTCCAGCACGGTTCCGAAGCGGATCGCATTGTAAATCTCCGGTTCGCTTTCGGGGGAAAGATTGATGCACTTGGCATAACATCCCCCCTCAATGTTGACGATCCCGTCCTTCGTCCAGAAATGTTCGTCGTCGCCGATCAATTTCCGGTTCGGCTCGGTCGAAAGTGTCGTTTTGCCCGTCCCGGAAAGACCGAAAAAGAGCGAAACATCCCCTTCGGGTCCCTCGTTGGCCGAGCAGTGCATGGAAACCATGCCCTGCTTGGGCATGAGGTAGTTCATGATCGTGAAAACACCCTTTTTCATTTCGCCGGCGTACTGGGTGCCGAGAATGACGAACTCCTTTTTCTCGAACGAAAGCGCGACACTCGTCGTTCCCGGAATGTACGGCGGAACAGGGTTGGCGGGAAACTGCCCGGCGTTGAACACGACGAAATCAGGCGTCCCGAAGTCGAGCAGATCTTCAGGCGTCGGTCGTACCAGCATGTTGTACATGAACAACGCATGGTAGGCCCGACAGCAGATAATCCGGATTTTCAGGCGATGTTCCGGATCCCAACCGGCATATCCGTCAATGACATAGAGCAATTCCCGGGTATTGAGATAATCGACCGCGCGGCGACGATTCTGGTCGAACAGTTCTTCCGGAAGTTTGATATTGACCGGTCCCCACCAAATATCTTCAGAACTGACCGGGTTATCGACAATACGTTTATCTCTGGGGCTGCGGCCCGTTTTTGCTCCGGAGCTGTTGATCAACGCCCCTGTCGAAGTGATCGCGGCATGCTCCCTGGTGATCGCGTCTTCATACAAACTCGCCGGAGCGGGATTTCTGAGCACCTTCTCAACGTGGATACCGTACGAACTCAGGTCAAATTCCTGGTACATGAACAATCGCCCTTTCATGAGAAAGAGTAATACTGATGGCCGGAATCATAACAATCTGTTTTCCGACAAACAGCTCCATTCTATCGAAAAAGAGTGGTTTTGACTAGGCCCTGTCACCCATTCCCGAAATTAGATATACCGTAAACGGCCTGAAATTGTTCCCGCGCACAATATGCAAGAGGATAACGAACAACAAAAAGAAAAAAATATAAACAGTATATGTACGCATTTTCCTCATAAAGCAAAATCCTTATCCCATAGTTTGCCGTCAATCGTTATAATCTGTCGGATCCGATCACGAGCCCGCGTCGCGACCGAACCGATCAGCAATTTTTTGCGAAATTTCGCCCTGCCAATCGAACGGGGCAAACGAAATGCAATTTGATGTCAAACTTCGTATGGGATGTGCGGCGATAATTGCCCATACAACCCAGTGTAACAAAAGTATCGCCTCAAGGCGAGGGTTTTTATATCCCAGAATGGGACAAGAAAGTTTGAACGTGGCGGCGCCGAAGGAAGCCGCGCCGTATTCCAACCATACGGCGCGTAGGAGCGGCTCGACCGACTGGTCAAAATTTATTCGCAGGTCTATAAATATCCGGGCGCACAGGATATCGTCGTGCGAGTGGACGCATTCAATTCCTCAAAAGTGAGGTTCCCCACCAAGACGTGTGGGTAAAAAGTAGAGGAACCGGGATGCACCCACAGATTTTGGCGAGGAGGCGAAATGCATTCTCAATTCTCCATTACGAATCCTCCTCGGCGGCGTGGCGCAGGCGGGCCAATTCTTCCGCCGAGGTGGTTTCGTGATTCCGCGATTGATTGCCGATGGGCGTGACCCGGATTTTTTTCGGCGACGTCGCGACCTCGAAATCGTCGGATTCCGGCTCGGATGGAACCGCGGGTCCCTTTTGGGCGTCATGATCGTTTTTACCGCCGTTTTTCGCGCCGATTCCGCCATCGTCTTTCGTCGCCGGCGTGGATGCGCTGCCTACTCCCCGGGAAAACCCGGTTTCCTTGTTCTCGTTCCAACGTTCGCCGAGCCACCGCAGAGTCATTTCCGGATCGAGCAAAACCAGGAACCGGGCGTACACGGCAAAAGAAATCAGGAGCAACAAAATCGCGCCCATCTCAGCCGAACAGCAGAGCATGAGAAGTTCCTCCGGCGAAAAACGGTCATTCTCATCGAACGCTCCGAGTTGGACGGCCGAGGCGGCGACAAAGAAGAGCATGGCCGCCAGAAAAAAGTTCATTGCCGGGAAAAATCGGCGCATTTCAACGACCAGGCGGGTTCCGATCAGCCCGAAAAAGAAGAGGAAATAGATTCCGATCCACCAGAAGTCGCCGCCGTCGTTGAAACGAGCCCCGCCGTGCATCAGGAGCAGTTCCCGCAGCAATTCCCGAAAACGAACCGTTTCATCGATACTGAGAAACAGGCAACCCAATCCCGCCCAGAGCCAGATGTCGGCCAGCCGGGAACCGCCGCGATTTGCGGCGTCGCCGCCCGGGTGGGAGTTTTCGCCACCGACGGTTTCGTTTTTCGTATTGACGATCTCCTGAAAGGCCGGTGTCCGCGAGTGTTGGAAAATGAACCAGGCGGTCACGGCGGCAAGGAGCCACAGCACCGCCATCCACCACGAGAACAGCGAGCCCGGCGTCTCCAGATCAAGCGGCCCGAGCCGTTCGAGTCCGCATTTTTCGGCCAATTGCGGCATTTTCATGTAGCCGTAGCTCAGCACGGCCATGCCGCCGACGCTCAGGAGCCCGAAAAACCAGTATGTCCCGTGTCGTTGCGGAATCAGGTCGCTCAACAAACATGTTTCAGCCTTCATACGATCCACCTCCAACCGGCGCTATCGGCCGTGAGAGCGGAGATATTCAACCTGCCGGGGAGAGTAGCGATTGTACGGGAACCGAACACTTTCAGCCGGTGCATTTTTTCACGACGACGACCGAATTATGCCCTCCGAAACCGAGCGAGGTCGAAACGGCCGCACGCACGGGAAGGGCAATGCCCCGGTTGGGCACATAATCGAGATCACACTCGGGATCCGGTTCCTCAAGGTTGATCGTCGGCGGTATGAAATTCTCGTGAACGGCCAGAACGCAGGCCAGCGCCTCGATCGCTCCGGCGGCCCCGAGGCAATGCCCGGTCATTCCTTTCGTGGAAGAGACTTTCAGCTTGTACGCATGTTCGCCGAACGCCGCCTTGATCCCTTTCGTTTCGACAGGATCGTTGGTCGGCGTCGACGTCCCGTGCGCGTTGACGTAATCGATCATTTCCGGTTCCAGCCCGGCATCCTTGAGAGCGAGCCGGATGGCCCGCATCGCCCCGTTGCCTTCCGGGTCCGGGGCGGTCAGGTGGTATGCGTCGGCCGTGGAGCCGAACCCGGCGATTTCCGCGTAAATGGTCGCGTTCCTCGCCTTCGCGTGCTCATATTCCTCGAACACCAGAACGCCGGCCCCTTCTCCCATGACGAAACCGTCCCGACGGACATCGAACGGCCGACTCGCTTTTTCCGGGGTGTCGTTGAAGGCGGTACTGAGCGCTTTCAGGGAGCAAAAGCCGCCGATCCCGTAGACGTTGATCGTTCCTTCGCAACCGCCGGTCAAGACGACGTCGCTGCGGCCGCTCCGAATGAGATCGAGGGAAAACCCCAAGGCGTCCGTCCCGCTCGCACAGGCGGTTACCACCGCATGCGCCGAACCCCTGAGCCCCAGCCGCATCGACACGTTTCCCGGCGCTTCATTGCACAGCATTCGGGGAATGGTCATCGCGGGAATTTTCGACGGCCCCTTTTCGACCAGTTTACGCTGGGATTCCGTATCGACTTCGAGTCCGCCGATCCCGTTTCCGAGCAGGATGCACACCTTGTCCGGGTCGATCGCGGTATTTCCCCGCAATCCGGCATGGGTCCAGGCTTCATCGGCGGCGATCATCGCAAATTGACTGAAGAGCGCGGTACGCTGCACTTCACGCTTGTCGATGTAGTCGGACGCGTCGAAATTCTTGACCTCCGCGGCAACACGGCACGGAAGCGCCGAAGCATCGAAGCGCGTAATCGGGCCGACACCGCAACGACCGTTTCGAAGTCCTTCCCAAAATTCCTCCAGCGTTTTTCCGATCGGGGTAATCGCTCCCATTCCCGATACGACGACACGACGCATGGCAACCTTTCTTTCTTGGTGCTTGACAAAATCACTAAAAATGTCAATCTGGATTATATATGCTTCCGGTCAACATGTCAATCCCCGCCGCGGAGCTTTCATACCGGTATGCCGGTAGGGTGTATACTGGAAACGCGATGAAAACGGACATTCGGTCAAGTCTGCCTGCCGCACTCGCACGCTTCTAACTTTTGTTAATGTAATTACTTATACGGATCGTTCGAGCGGCAGGCGATTGTGCGAGGGAAAAAACATGCCGTAGTTTCATGCCGTTTACAGTATAGTAAAGTTTTGCGGGCGATCATTTTGCCTGATTCCAGTCAAGTTTCCCTTGGTCGCCGTACGAAACGGCACAGAGGGCCGCCATCCGGTTAGCCCGGCAGTGTGTCTTCGCAGTGTGTCTTCGTTTCGTTTTTATCGTCAGGTCAGTGCCTTTTACGACGACTTTCCAGGACGGCAATGATCGCAAGGGTCAACCCAGTCTGAAGAACGATCAGGCTCGCCCCGACGATATCGACCTGGTAAAGAAGTAACGCGCCGATGCAACAGGTCGCCGTTGTCAAATAGATCGTAAGCACCGCATGACGACGTGAAAGGCCGAGGTCGACCAAACGATGCGAAAAGTGATTTTTATCACCCGAAAACGGGCTGCGACCTTCGCGAAACCGAATCAGGACCACGGTCGTGGTGTCGTAAAGCGGGACGGCGAGAATCAACAGCGGGACGAACAAGGTTTGCGGCCGATGTTCATTGCCGTAACCGGTAAAAGTCGCCGTCAGCGTCGCACATGCCAACAGGAAACCGATAAAATAGGCGCCGCCGTCCCCCATGAACAAGCGGGTCCGGAAAGGATTGTTATGCACAAGGAACCCGCAGAGCGATCCGAGCAGGACGACCAGGAATCCGCAGATGAACAATTGAGGCCCCGTCGCGTTCGGAGTGAGAAACATGACGACGGCGAGAAAAACGGAGCAGATAACCGCGACGCCCGCGGAAAGACCATCCATGTTGTCGAGCATGTTGAAGGAATTCGTCAGTGCCACGATCCACAGGACGCTCAGCGCCGCGGTCAGCAAGGGGATATCGATAAACGCCGTGATCCGGAATCCCAGGGAAACGACGGCAATCGCAACCATGAATTGCACGAGAAGACGGATTTTCCAACTGAGTTTATAGCGGTCGTCGAACGTCCCGAGAACGAACAGGACACTTCCCAAACCGAGCAGCGTCCAGAGTTGCCCCAGTTTTGAAAGCAGGCCCGGGATGTGGACCGCAACGTCACCCGGCAACAATCTTGATCCGGGAAACCGGTCAACGAGCAACAGGCCGACCGTCGCGATCACGAACGTCCCGACGACCCCGAGCCAGATGCCGAGCCCTCCGCCGGTCGGCATGGTTCCCGAATGCGTCTTATGCGATTCGGCGGCGGCATCGTCGAGAATGGGAACGCGACGGACCCCGAAACAAACGAAGCAGGCAATCAGGAAGGCACAAAAAAAAGCGGGAACGAAAACGATGGTCATGAGTGGGCACGGGTAAGCCGTCCGGAAATACGATTCCCGGCTCGTGAAGAACCGTTTTCCTGATGGCGGCGGTTCCGAATTTATCGCCCCGGCTATCGACGCGATCAACCCGACTGGAACGCCTTGAGGAGTTCGCTCACCGTATCGCTTTGGGCGAGAACGATCGCGATATCCCCGGCGCGAAATTGAAAATCGGCCGTCGGGACCTGGGCGCTACCGCTCCGGATGACGGCCCCGATAATGCTTTTGGCGGGCAGGGGAACATTACGGAGCATATCCCCGGTAATCGGGGCTCCTTCCAGCACCTCCAACTCGATCACGTCGATTCCCCGCCCGAAAATCTGCGAATTCCGGGAAATGACGGCTCCGGTGTTCATCATGGCCTGTACCTGCTTCGCGACGACGTTTCGCGAACTGACCGAACAGGTGATCCCGAGCCGGTCGATGATGTTCGCGTAATCGGGGCGATTCACGACGGCCATGATGTTTTTCGTTCCGATCGAGGCGGCCTCGACGCAGGCAAGGATGTTGTCTTCATCCTCCGGAGTGCAGGCGATGAACACGTCGGCTTCCCCGACATGGTCCTCCTCAAGGTGAATTCGTTTCCGGGCATCATGGCAGATCACCGTCGATTTTCTCAGGGCGTTCATGACGGCATCGCAACGATCCCGGTCGTTTTCGAGGACGATGACCTTGTAGCCGCGATTTTGCAGGATCAGGGCGAGGTGAAAGCCCGTTTCGCCGCACCCGCCGATGACGACCGTTTGCGGTTTGAACGACTGCGTGTGAAACAGTTTTTTGACTTTTTCCACGTCTTCGCGTTTTCCGAGCAACGTGATCCGGTCGCCGGGCACGATCCGATCCTGCGCCGTGGCGATGGAAACGTTTCCGCCCCGGTTGATCGCCGCGATACGGACTTCGGACGGCAATCGCATCTCCATGAGCGGTTTATCGGTCACGGGCGAATCCTTCGTGATGAAAAGATCCTCCATTTCCAATTCCCCCCGGGCGAAATTATCGATGAGCATCGCCCCGGGTTCGCGAATGTGTCGCACCAGTTCCATGGCGGTGAAACGTTCGACGCTCAAAAGGCGGTCGATCCGGAAATGATCCTGGTAATCGAATGAACTCTGGTCGAAAAACACGTCCGTGTAGACCCGGGCCGCGACGCGCCGGGCGCCCATTGCCTTGGCCATACTTGCCGCGAGTATGTTGACCTCGTCCACACCCGTCAGAGCAAGGACGAGATCGATCGGCATGGCCTGGAAAATCGCGCTCGCCTGGGACGCGCTCCCGCGAAGCACGTTCGCTTCGAGGCGGTCGTCGAGGGCCGCGACCAGGTCCGGGTCTTTCTCGACGAGGGTCACTTCATGTTGCTGGCCGCAAAGCATCTCGGCAACCGAAGAGCCGACCGTTCCGCCGCCGAGAATCAGGATTCGCATGAGATCGTAATGCGCCGATGCCGGTTGAATACGCGCCATTCAAATGATATGATACAAGTATACTTCCCGCTCCCGAAGCGTCAAGGGGAAAACCGGCGCCCACGGCGCCCGACACGGTATTGACACACCGGCTGAAGGTCGGCAGGTCGATGAAAAATCGCCGGACGGATGGAAGAATCGCGGAAGACGGTGTAGAATGACGATGGTGGAACGAAGGCGCAGGATACCGTGAGTTTGCATTTTGAACCGGAAAGTGGAATGTGGTAAAATCGATGGAAGCCAGTCAGAACGAGACGCAGAATAATCCGCGAAACGATCCGGTTGTCGTACGGGATGGGACTTTTCGCCGACGTGAGCCGATGGCGATCGTCCTCGCCGTCGTCCTTGCCGATGCGACGCTCTATCACGGAGCGGGGTATGCCGGCATAGCCGCGTTGTTCGCCGGATTGGGTATCCTGTTTCCTTTTGCCGCGACGGGGCGGCGATCCCTTCTCTCCACGGCGTTTTTTTTCGTGCTCCTCTTGTTGCTCGCGGTCAAGCTCCTTTGGTGCGGCAACGTCGTTCTCGTGATTCTCGGCGGCCTCGTCCTTTTCTGTCTCGCCGCGATCCAGGCGGGACGGCGGCTGGAGTGCCCGGAAGCCATGATCTATCTTTTTCAATCGCTTGTTTCCGCGCCGGCGGTTTTCCGGTCCTACATGTGCCGTTGCCGTAACACCCTTCGTTTTCCGGGGTTTTTCACCTGGATGTCCGTCCTGTTTCCGGTCCTGGCCGTTTTCATCTTCGGCACGATATTCATTTTGGCCAACCCGGACCTGATCGAACGGACGGCCCAAATCTGGAATCGTTTCCTCGACGAGTTGGCGCGTATTTCCCGGTGGGTCCCGTTTCCCTCTCAAATCTTTTTTTGGATCGTGATCGCATATTTCACGGCCGGATTTTTACGGCCTCGCCCGACCGGCATCGCGATGGTCGTGGACGCGGGCATCGACGGCGCCAGGAAAATCGCCGCCGCCGGCAACGAAATCCGCGGCATTCTCGCCAACGAACACCACAGGGATGTCGCCGCTAAGACGGGCGAGGAACGGCAGGAGTCCGTTTCGTCGGCACAGGATCATTCTTCCCCGTTTTACGCACCGTGCCGTAATATGCTGTGGGCCGTGATCGCGTTATTCGCCCTTTACCTCGTATTCGAGTATAAAACCAACCTGACGCGCGATTTTCCGAAAGGGTTCGATTATTCCCGGCACATGCACAACGGGGCGGCCTTCCTGACGTTCGCCCTGGCGGTCAGCACCTTCGTGCTGTCCGTCGTTTTTCAGGGCCGGCTGCTGCGGGATTCCCGGATCGGCAAGCTGAAACGCCTCGCCTGGATATGGTCCGCCTTGAACTTCCTGCTCGCGATCGCGGTCTTCAACCGCTTGTTCATTTACATCGACTTGAACGGTTTGTCCCGCCTGCGCATCATCGGACTGCTCGGCACGGCGGCGGTCGTGCTGGGGTTTGTCATGGTGATGCGCAAGATCGCCATGGAAAAAAGGCTTTCCTGGCTCCTGCATCGATTCGCCTGGTGCGTGTTTTCCATGGTTTTCCTCGGTATGGTTCTCCCGGTCGATTGGTACATCGGGCATTACAATACCACGAGGGTCGCGGGCGGAGATTTGGCTCCTTCGATATTTCTTCTCCGGAACAACAGCGAGGAAGAGCTTTTAGCCTCGTTGCCGCTGCTTGATTCGAAGGATGAAATCATTCGCGACGGTGCGAGGGCGTTTTTTGCGCAAGCATTATTGCGGTTGTGGGCCGAAGGGGAGCCGACCACCCTGTCGGACGATTCGGGCTCGTCGTTCCGGTCTTACCGCTGGACGGCCTTTCAATGGTCCGACGCCTTGCTTCGAAAACGCCTGGAAGCCCGGTCCGATGAAATGCGAAAATACCTCGATTCCGCCGGAGAACGCGACTCCGCAATCAAACAGTTTCAACGTTATACCGATCGCTGGATATGAGCGTGTACCGAAGGCCCCGAGGGGAAATGCAAGAATGACTCCGGTCACTGCGCTACGCTTCGTTCCCGGCTTGCAGACGTTCCGTTTCGGGGACAATCTCGATCCATAGTCCTTGACAATCTGTCCCGCTTTTTTTAGATTGCATAAGTGTATTTTTGTTACCGCCGGGATGTCGGCGGTCGATTGTCCCTCACTTTTTGTTCCTTTTGCGCATGACAAAAGGCTGTAATGTGATCATGAGCGAACCCGTAACGATCAACCTTCGTTTTATGGCCCGGGATTTGAATCTCCCGCCTGAGCAAGTTCACAACGTCGTCGAGCTCCTTGACGAGGGACATCCCGTCCCGTTTATCGCCCGATATCGAAAGGATCGGACGGGAAATCTGGATGAAGAACAGATACGTCGCGTTCAGGCGGAACTCGCGTCTCTCCGGACCTTGGCGGAGCGGAAACAGACCATCTTGCGTTCCATCGAATCGCTCGGCCAGTTGACGCCGGAACTTGATAAAAAGATACGCGAAGCCAAATCGGCCAAACGACTTGAGGATATTTACCTGCCGTTCAAGCCGAAGAAAAAAACACTCGCTTCCGAGGCCCGGGAAAAAGGGCTGGAGCCGTTTGCGATGAATATTCTCGAAGCCGATGACCTTGCCGCCGATCTGGACAAACGCGCTCTCGCTTTCGTCGATCCGGACAAGAAGGTTCTTTCCGCGGCCGAGGCTCTTCTCGGGGCGGGACACATCATCGGAGAATTATTCGTCGAAAAAATCGAACTGCGTCACGAAGTGCGTGAAATCATCCATCGAAGCAGCAAGCTCGCGACCGTTCGCGTCGCAAAAGAGCCCGCAAGGGAGGCGGAAACGAAAAACAGCAAGAACACCGGGAACATCGCCGGGAACTCGCTTGGAAACGCCGGGGAAATTCAACCTGAAACCGACAAACCTGAAACCGACAAAACCGAGACCGATAAACCCATTGAATCGACCGGAGCCGCGGAGCCGGCCGACAGGGAAACGAGCCTCGAACCCGCCGGGGATCATGGGGCTGAGCCGGTCGCTGCCGAATCGCAATCCGGAGAACTGCCGGACAAGACGGAACCCGGCAACACGGAGACGGCGGAAGTGAACGCTACGGATGACGTCCGGGAAGAGACGGGCGAGGCGGTTTCCGACAGCGGGAGCGGCGGAGGCGAGGCCGATGTTGATGGGCGTGTCGATGGTCCCGTCGTATCGGAAAGGCCGGTTCCCGATTCGGCTCCGGAATCCGCTTCGGCCGTTGACGAAGAAAAGGAAAAAGAGACGGACGCGAACGATGCGCGACCGAACGATGCGCGACCGGCCGATGAAGAATCGCATGGATTGATGAAGGAGGACGGCGGCGGCGTGGCGGAGGAACCCCCGGGAACTCTGGAAGCCCGGGAAGCCGATGAAACCGGTGAAGCCGGGGGAAAAACGCCGTCGGAAACCGAGGAAATCGATCAAAAATTCCGCGAGTGGAAAGAGCAGCAGAAGGAAAAAGGGATTCCGGTTGTCCGTTCCCAAAATCAGATCAAGAAGAAGAAGGCGAAAGAGAAGAAAAAGCAGCGAGAGGAAGCCAAACTCAAGCGGCAGGAAGGTCTTGACCGGCATTATCACGATTATTTCGATTTCACCTCCGACATTCGGAGATTGCCCCCGCACCGCATCATGGCGATCAACCGGGGCGAGAAAATCAAGGCGATCCGGGTCAGGATTCAAAACGACATGGAAACCTTGAATAGAGCCGCGGAATCGCTGTGTGTCGCCGCGGAACATCCCCACGCGGTTTTTTTGGCCGGCGTCGCCCGGGATGCGCTTGCGCGCCTGTTGGTGCCTTCCATCGAACGGGAACTGAGAAACGACTTGACCGAGCAGGCGGAAAACCAGTCGATCCGGGTTTTCGCCAAAAATTTGCGCAACCTCTTGCTCCAGCCGCCGCTCCATCGCAAGCGCGTTCTCGCGATCGACCCCGGTTTCAAGCACGGTTGCAAGATCGTCGCGCTCGACGAGTTTGGAAACGTGTTGGAGCACACCACCGTTTATCTCACGGGAGGCGCCGAGAAAAAAGAAAAAGCGAAACAGGTTTTGACCGAGCTGGTTGAAAAGTACCGGATTCCCGCGATTGCGATCGGCAACGGAACCGCCTGCCGGGAAACGGAATCGTTTGTCAGCGGGCTTCTCGCATCCGAACCGCTCGCGGGGCAGGACGTTTCCTACGTGATCGTCAACGAGTCGGGCGCGAGTGTGTACTCCGTTTCTCCGCAGGCGAAAGAGGAGTTTCCCGAGTTTGATCCGCTTGTGCGCGGCACGATTTCCATCGGGCGGCGTTTACAGGATCCGCTGAACGAATTGGTCAAGATCGACCCGGCGAGCCTCGGCGTCGGCATGTATCAGCACGACATCAAAACGAAGCCGCTCAAGGATGCGCTGAATGAAGTCGTCGAATCCTGCGTGAATTTCGTGGGTGTCGACCTGAATACGGCGACCCCTGCGATTCTGCGTTATGTCGCGGGCCTCAATCAACTCACGGCCCGGCGGATTTACGATTACCGACAGACCAACGGCCCGTTCAAGTCCCGGCAGGAACTGCTCAACGTACCGGGTTTCGGTCAGGCCGCTTTTACCCACGCGGCCGGCTTCCTGAAGATCATCGACGGTGAAAATCCGCTTGACGCGACGTGGATTCACCCCGAATCCTATGAGCTTGCCGCCACGATTCTCGCCAAGCTCGGCTTTCAGCCGGACGATCTCCGGCAACCGGAGAAAGTCAGGGAAATCGCGGAAAAACGGTTGGCGACCAACGTGGTCGCGCTTGCCGAAGAACTCGGCGCCGGTGTCCATACGGTTCGCGACGTCCTGACACAACTTGCCAAGCCGGGACGGGATCCGCGCGAATCGCTCCCGCCGCCGATCTTCAAAAAGGGCGTTCTCAAACTCGACGACCTGGTCGTCGGGATGGAACTGACGGGAACGATTTTGAACGTGGTCGATTTCGGGGCCTTCGTTGACATCGGTCTCCATGATTCCGGCCTGATCCACATTTCCCACTTGGCCGACCGGTATATCCGCGATGCGCATGAAGTGGTCTCCGTCGGTGATATCGTCCGCGTCTGGGTGCTCGAAGTCGATAAGGAACGGCACCGGATTTCGTTGACGCTCTTTCCGCCGGAAGCGACGCGCCGACGCCCGGAACACGGAACGAAATCGGAACGACGCGACCATCGCGAGGAAACATCCGGGGCACGAACTTCCCGTGATTCGCGCGAACAGCAACCCCGCGAACAGCGGGCTCCGCGTTCGCAGGCGCCGACTTCACGGGAGGGTCAACGCCACGAGGAATCTTCCCGGCGAAACGGCCCCGGGCGTGGCCGGGATCGTGATCGCAACAGGGATCGTGGCCCGCAACAACCTAAAGTGTATGAATTCAAGGCGAAGGGAAAAGAGGTGAAGCCGATTTCCGAAGCGATGAAAACCGGTAAGGAACCGCTTCGCGGATTCGGTGATTTGGCCCAGTTGTTCGGTCGTGTTCCAGCGCCGCCGCAAGAGCCGAAACCGAACGGGAAAGAGAAAAAAGCAGCGCCGGAACCGCCGGAGTCGACGCCGTGAACCGATTTCAGGAAATCCTGACGGTGTTCAGTAAAACTTCTTTCGATCATGATTTATCTCGATAATAACGCGACGACGCAGGTGGCAACCGAGGTGCTGGAAGCGATGTTGCCGTATTTTCACGATGTTTATTTCAATGCCGGTTCGATGTATGAGGCGGCCAAACCGGCCAGGACGGCCATCGATACGGCCCGAAAGGTCGTTGCGGAAGGAATCGGGGCCGCTTCGAGCAGGGAAATCGTCTTTACCGGTTGCGCGACGGAAAGTATCAACGCGGCCATGCGGGGAGCGGCGTCGGCGGTTCCGCAGCGGCGGCACATCATTACGTCGGCAGTCGAACACCCGGCCGTGCTGGAATTGAGCCGGGATTTTTCCCGCAACGGATATGAGGTTTCGTTTGTCGGCGTCGATCGGCAAGGCAACCTTGACATCGCCGAATACGTTCGCGCGTTGAGGTCGGATACGCTCATGGTGTCCCTCATGCACGCGAATAACGAGACGGGCGTGATTTTCCCGATCGAACGGCTTGCCCGGATCGCGAAAGAAACCGATCCGGGCATTCTCTTTCATTGCGATGCGACGCAATCGCTCACGAAGTTGCCGATTTCCATGTCGGGAAATTTCCGAAACGTCGACATGCTTTCGTTTTCCGGACATAAGTTTCACGCCCCAAAGGGTATAGGCGTTCTTTATTTGCGTCGCGGAACGCCGTGCCGGGCTCTCCTGATCGGTGGTCACCAAGAGGCGGGACGTCGCGGCGGAACGGAAAATGCCCCCTACATTGCCGGGATTGCCAAGGCGATGGAGATTGCGGCTGCGACCCATGACGAAGACATGAAGCGTATCGAGCGATTGCGGGACAAACTGGAAACAGGGATGCTTCGACTGGTTTCTCATGTCGAGGTCAACGGGCACGGTGCCGAGCGGATACCGAACACGCTGAATTTCGCGTTTCACTGCATCGAAGGCGAATCGATCCTCTATTTGCTCGACAAAGAGGGGATTTGTGCCTCAAGCGGTTCCGCCTGCACCTCCGGTTCCCTTAAGCCATCCCATGTTCTTACGGCAATGAATGTTCCGTTTACGGCAAAACATGGAAGCATCCGGATGAGCCTGAGTCGGTACACCACGGAGGCGGAAGTCGACCGGGTTCTCGCCGTTTTTCCGGAAATGATTGCCCGACTGCGTACCGCCTCGCCCTATTGGGACCGTGAAAAACAGGCTCCACGCGATGACCTTGCATGATGATATTGCGGTGGGATGAGCATTGTGATATACTGCCCGCGGTTGATTCGATGTCGTTCGAATAAAACGGCGAGACCTTCACCCCTTTTCAACTTTTCACCAGAAGCCATGCCGCAGATGATCGTTTCGGTATCGCACCCGCTCGACCAGGAGGAAGCGACGGCGCGATTGAATAAAAAGCTTCTCGAAATCAAGGAAAAGCATCAATACGAGGTTCGCGATCTCATCGAAACCCGGCCCGATCCGCATACCTTGAAATTTTCCTTCAAGGCTTTCGGTTTCGGTGTAAGCGGTATTTGCGAGTCGAAGCCGGGCGAAGTTCGGATGGACCTCGATCTCCCGTTTGCCGCCATGGTGATCCGGGGAATGATTGAAAGCCAGGTCAAGAGCGAGCTCAAGGCCGTTTTGGCCTGATGTTTCCCGAAACAACACCGCACGGAGGGTAAACGAACGGTTATACTGAAGACCTTTGAAATTTCCCAAAGCCGACGATTCGGGGGTCTGCCCACCGGAAACAACTCTGCCCGAAGAGTAAACAGGCGGTTGAACGGAAAACTCAACCGGCTTCGGTATAAAACGGGAAACTCAACCGGCTTCAACGCGCTTCGGTGGAAAAACACGGGGAAATTCTATTCCTGCCGTTTGACAACTTACCGATTATCGATTATCTTTATTGGGAAGTTGTCTTCCACGATAGTTTTATGCCGAAGTCGGTCGGGGCACGGGCGTCTTCGATGTATCCTTCGAACGGCCCGAAAATGCTCCCGCGAACAATCGTTTGCCGCTCGAACGCAACGTGTAACCTGTTATTTACCGTTACGTTATGGCGAGTGAGTGCGGCAAGCAGGCTTGACCAAATGTCCGTTTTCATCGCGTTTCCAGTATATCGGCCGGACGAACTTCGGGAAGTTTCGGCCCTATTGAGCATATCAACCCCGATTTTGTGAGGTAAATACCATGCGAGTTCTCGTTGCCGACGATTCCAGTACGATGCGCAAGATTATCCTCCGTTCGCTCCAGGCGGTCGGCGTTACGGATACGGCCGAGGCATGCGATGGTGCCGAAGCGGTTTCGCTTTTCGCTCCCGGTAAATACGATATGGTTCTCACCGACTGGAACATGCCCGGAATGACTGGCTTGGAAGTCCTCAAAGCAATCAGGGAGCAGGACAAAAATATTCCGATTATCATGGTGACGACCGAAGCCGAGAAATCCCGCGTACTTGAGGCGATTCAGGCCGGAGTCACGGATTATCTTGTCAAACCCTTTACGCCGGATACGCTTCGTGAAAAATTGGAAAAACACGGCTGCTGATCGGTATGCTGAAAGCCGTTGAAATTTCCCGAGGCCGGTTTTTCGGGAACCTGTTTTCCGTTACAATCGTGGAGCCATGAAGCGACATATTCGGCCCGAAGTCGTGTCGATGAAGGGGTATGTTCCGGGTGAGCAGCCGCAGGAAGGCGAAGCGGTCAAGCTCAACACGAACGAAAACCCTTACAGGGCAAGCGAATCGGTTTACGAGACGATATGCGCAGTCTGTACCAAGGGGCTTTCGCGTTATCCCGATCCGGTTGCCGGCGCTTTTCGTGAGGAAGCGGCCAGGCAGTTCGGGGTAAGTCCGAATTGGATTCTGTGCGGGAACGGCAGCGACGATATTTTGACGATTCTGACACGGACGTTCGTGGGGCACGGTGAATTGTTGCGGTTGCCGAGCCCCAGTTATATTCTCTACAGATCGCTTGCCGAAATCCAAGGGGCGCGAAGCGAAGAAGTTCGATTCAACGACGACTGGACGCTTCCGCACCGTTTTCGTGTCGAATTTCACAACGATCCGGATGATTCCGCGGCGCTCCGGGCCGGTAACCGGCTTCGTCTCGTCTTTTTGCCCAACCCGAATTCACCTTCGGGAACCGTGATTTCCCGCGAGGAGATTCTGGAAATTGCCGAATCGCTTCCGTGTCCGCTCGTCGTCGATGAAGCGTATGCGACTTTTTCCGAATTCAATTGTCTCGATCTGGTTAAGAAAAGCCCGAAGATCATGGTTTGCCGGACGCTCAGCAAATCGCATTCGCTGGCCGGGCTGCGTTTCGGGTATGTGGTTGCGCAACCGGAGTTGATCGAGCAGATGCTGAAGGTCAAGGATTCCTACAACTGCGATTCGCTCTCGATCGCGGCGGCGACGGCAGCCATCGCGGATGTCGAGTGGCTTGCCCGAAACCGGACGGCGATTCTCGCGACCCGTGAACGGCTGACGCGACGGATGCGCGCCCTCGGCTTCAGCGTTCCCGAATCCCATGCGAATTTTACCTGGAATACGCACCCGGAAGTTCCGCTCAGGCCGATCTACGAGTATTTGAAAAATAATGGTATTCTTGTTCGATACATGGATTACCCCGGTTGGGGGGACGGCCTGCGGATCAGCGTCGGAACCGACGAACAAACCGATCGCTGCGTTGACCGGATCGAGGAATTCATTGCGAATCCGGTCGGTTTTTGAAAAATGGTAAACCATCTCCAGGAACAGGTTGCCCGGCGTTTGGCGGAAGTTCGGGGACGAATCGATGTGGCCGCCGTTCGTGCCGGGCGTTTGCCGGAGTCGGTTCGGTTGGTTGCCGTCACGAAATACGCGATTCCCGCGGACGGAATGATTGAAGCCTTGCTTGCCGCCGGTTGCCGGGATCTCGGTGAAAGCAGGCCGCAGGCTCTTCTGGAGAAATCGCGTTTATTCGATCGCTCGCATCCCGATGAGGTTTGCTGGCATCTGATCGGATCACTGCAAAAAAACAAAATCCGGAAAATCCTGCCCCGTATTGCGTTGATCCATTCGATCGATTCCCTTTCGCTTGCCGAAGCAATCGATCGCATTGCCGAAGAAGAGCGGATCGAAACAGTGCACGGATTATTGGAAGTCAATATCTCCGGAGATGTTACGAAGCACGGCTTTATGCCGGACGCGATTGGAAAAGTGATTGAGCCGTTGCGGAATTTGCGCCATCTGAAAATCGACGGCCTGATGGGAATGGGCGGGCTGTATTCCGATCCGGACCAGGTTCGGGCCGAGTTCGCGGCGATTCGCCGCCTTGCCGCCTTGATCCCGGAGTCGGATACGGTTGCGATGCGTGAACTGTCGATGGGAATGAGCGATGATTTTGAAATCGCGGTGGAAGAGGGGGCGACCCTTCTACGTCTCGGATCGGTTCTCTATGTTTAGAGGCGCCTGCGGCCTCGCCCGTTTTTTTGGCGAACCATTTCTTCCGTCTCACAAATCTGTTATACTGGAGGGTGTTGGGGTACGGCGAAGTTCATTCCGAAGCCGGTTTTCGGGGAGCTCGTTTCCGTCGTGTCCGGTACATTTTCCGGTTTCAGCCAACCGAGCGAATTCATGTCGATATCCCCCACCGTCCACGACGTTTTCACCGAGGCGCTCGTCAAGATTGTTCGCCGCAAGAATCTGACTGAAGCGGAATCATACGTACTGTTTCAGCAAACGATCAGTGAAACGACTCCGGAGACACTCGTTGCCGGTTTGTTGGCCGGTTTGGCCGTGAAAGGGGAGACGTTCGAGGAACTGGCCGGTGCAGCCAAGGCGCTCCGGGCTCAGGCGGCGAAAATTCATGTCGCCGATTCCCCCGTCGTCGATCTTTGCGGAACCGGCGGCGGCACGTACCACACCTTCAATATTTCGACGACGGCGTCTTTTGTTGTCGCGGGGGCCGGTTGCGTGGTCGCCAAGCATGGCAATGTCACCATCGGCGGCCAATGCGGAAGCGCCGATGTGCTTGCCGCCTGCGGGTTCAATCTCGATGCCGAGCCGAAAGTCGTCGAGGAATGCATCGCGGCCGTCGGAATCGGTTTCATGTGTGCCCCGAAATTTCATACCGCATTTCAACGGACCTATGCGTTGCGGCGCCGGCTCGGAATCAGGACGATTTTCAACATGCTCGGACCGCTTGTCAATCCCGCGGGTGCCGACTGTATGATCGTCGGCGTTTTTGCCGGTGAACTGACGGAAATGTTTGCCAGGGCGTTGCGTACGCTCGGTGTCACCTCGGCGATGGTCGTTTACGGTCACGACGGCATGGATGAGATCACCGTCACGGCTCCGACCAGGATTACGGAACTCCGCAATGATGAGATTCGCACCTATAATCTCCGGCCCGAGGTGTATTTTCCCGGTGAAAAGAAGGCGGAGCCCGAGGATCTTCGCGGCGGCGGCCCCCAGGAAAACGCAACATTGCTTCGTGGCATTCTCGACGGTTCCATCGGCGGCCCGGCCCGGAATATCGTGCTTCTCAATGCGGCGGCGGCAATCGTCGCGGCGGGAAAAGCGGCCGATTGGCGTGAAGGCGTGGCGATGGCCCGACACTCCATCAAATCGGGCTTCGCGCTCGAAAAACTCGAAAGCATGATCGCCTTTTCACGTCGATAACGTGCCATCGACGACGACATGCCATCGACGACGTGCCATCGACGACATTGTCAGTCCAGCGGAAATTCGCTTGCCGTGGTCGATTTGGTGTAGATCGGTAAATGGCGGTAGTACACTTCGAGAATCATTGCCCCGAAAGAAGTGCCGACGATGCGTCCGCCGACGGTCGCGTGGCCGCCGTCGACCCAGCTCCCTTTTTCATGGCCTTCCGTCGCCTGCGATTTGACGAGGGCGTCCCGCATCGCCCGGTTCCATTTTTCCCAGCGTTCCCCGCCGAGATGGTGCAAAACCTGTGTGGCGTAGTAGCAGTAGTAAAGGTCGTTTGCTCGGGGACCGGTCGCCGAGAGGAAATCCGCGCCTTTCTGGAGTGAGGAGTTGTCGGCTTTCCAGCCCATGTACATCTGGGAAAGCAAACCGATCGCCGTTACGGCCGCCGAACCGCCGTTGTTCCTGTCATATCCGTACCGGGCGCCCCCTTCGTACCCGACAACGGTGTCCAAAAACGATTTCGCCTTTTTGACCGTGACCGGCGGCACTTGCAGGTAGGCCATTTGACCGCTTTTCAGCGCCATGAACACCCAGCCGAAAGCGGAAGTGTCGCCGGCTTGTTTCGGTGCGTAACGCCAACCTCCCTGCTCGTGTTGGGCATAACAAATGAAACGGATGGCGCCTTGGGCCAAGTCTTCCAGTTCTTTGTCGCGGGTCATGGCAGCCGCTTCGCAGACAGTAATGGAGCAAATGCCCTGGTGGTACATCTGGTAGGAATTGACGTTCTGTTCATAAAAACGAATACCTTCTTTGGAGCGAATGGCGTTGTTTTTCAGAAAATTGATGCCGTCCCGAACGACGGGGCGGTATTTTTCGCCGGCTTTCGGAGTGATTCCCGCTCCCAGAAAGGGCAGGACGGCCATCGCTGTCGCCGAGTTGCGTGCCGCGATGATATCCGGTCTGTCGGAGGGGTTACGGCATTGTCCACGACAATCCGGAGCGATCGCATGATTGTAGCACCAGGAACCGTCCGGAAGTTGATGGGCGGCGAGCCAGGCCAATGCCGCGGCGACCGCTCTTTCGCTGTGTTCGTTGCCGCCGTAGCGGGCGACATTGTCGCCCCGGTTTTTTCGACCGTCCAAATCGCCTGTCTTCGCGCCCGGTTTGGAAATCAGGCTCTCGAACATCGTCGGATCACCGACCGTGACCGTCGCGACTTCCAGTTGCGGAGGGGCCTCGGAAAAATCGACATCCGGCGTATCGGAAACGATGTCTTCCGTAAAATCGGTTACATCATTCATCTCGCTCAGGTCGATTTCCTTGACCTCGTCCTGCTCGAACAATTCATCCAAATCTTCGACTTCTTCCAGTTCCTCCATGCCCGATTCGATTTGCTGCTGGAAATCGATCACTTGAGGTAGATAGACCGCCCCCAAAACCAGGATGATAAGCAGGTGGACGGCAATACTGACAAAAACGCCCGGAACGGAACGAATCAAATCTTTGATCGGCGTTTGACTTCGAATGTTCTCCAGGACGGGGTCGTAATGATCCACATCTTCCGCAACGGGAATGGAGGCATCCAAGCGGACATCGTCGACTGGAAGGGTGGGATCGGACATGAACAGGCTCCTGTTGCGAAGTGATGGGGAAAACGCAGCCGATCAACGCAGTCGAGCAACCACGTCGAGTCGAACCAAGCCGGGCAGGGCCCCGAAAAATAAATTCGGGGTCCCGGTTCCTCTCGGTAACGCTTCCTATTATAATGGGGGGGACCGTGGATTTCCAGTTATTTATCCGGGAATTGTTGAAAAAAGCGATTTTTACGTAACCTTTCCAGAAGTCTCTGGAAACAAACAGGTTGCAACGAAGGTCGGGCGGTCGGAGCTTTAAGTGACCGACCGGTTGAAGCAGGAGTTTCTCAATGGCAAGCAAAAAGAGCAAAAAAAAGGCGGAGACGGTTTTCTTGGTTTGCGAAGAGTGCGGCGATTATAATTATGCCGTTCGCCGCAAACCGGGTGGTGAAAAACTCAAATTATCCAAATTCTGCCCTCGTTTGCGCAAGCACACGGTACATAACGAGAAGAAGAAATAATCCGGGATTATCCCCCGATGTCCCATACGGCAAAATCATGGCTTTTCCGTCCTTTTGATCGCGATCGGATACTTTCGCTGGCCAAAAGCGCGAAGGTTCATGCAGTTCTTGCGCAGTTGCTTCTCGCCCGGGAAATCGGTACGCCCGAGGAGATGGTCCGGTTTTTCGGTGAGAGAATCGGTCAACCTCCGTCGCTCAACATGTTGCGGTCTCCCTCTTTGTTACCGGGATGCGTTGAGGTCGCCGATCGGCTTTCCCGGGCCATTCTCGAAAAGCGGAAGATTGTCGTTTACGGCGATTACGATGCCGACGGCATGACGGCGACGGCGATTTTGTGCCGGGCGATTCGTTTTTTCGGCGGTACGGTCGATTTCTACGTTCCCGATCGAATGGAGGAAGGCTACGGCCTGAACGCGGAGGCGATCCGGGCGCTTGCGGGCAACGGGACACAGGTCATCATCACAGTCGATTGTGGCATCAACAGTTGCGACGAGGCGCGTCTTGCGACCGAATTGGGGGTCGAACTCCTGATTACCGACCACCATACGGTCGCTCGGGAACTGCCGGAAGTGCCGATCGTTCATCCCCAGTTGGTCAAACGTTCCGCGATCGACGCCACGGGAAACGATCGTTGGTCCTCTCCTTATGGAATTTCCGAAGAAGAACGAAAAACGTTTTCCGAAGAAAAACGCTATCCCTTTCTCGGTCTCAGCGGCGCAGGCGTGGCATTCAAAGTCGCTTGGCGACTCGGGACATTGATGCCGGGCGGAGATCCGGTCGGCGAGAAGGTTTCCGAAGGCTACCGAACCTTGCTCTGCCGGGCGGTCGGACTTGCGGCGATCGGGACGGTGGCCGACGTGGTTCCGCTTCTCGATGAAAACAGGGCCCTCGTGCGTTTCGGTCTCCATGTTTCGCTCGTGCGATTCCCCGTACCCGGGTTGGAGGCGCTGATGAAAACCGCTCAACTCGATGCCCGAAAACGCCGTCTTTCCGCGGAAGACCTCGGTTTTTCGCTCGGACCGCTTCTCAATGCCGCCGGTCGGTTGAACAAAGCGGACCGCGGAGTCCGGCTCCTTTTGAGCGATGATCCCGGCGAAGCGGCTTCCCTGGCAGCGGAAGTACGCGAATACAACGAAACCCGGCAATCGATAGAGCGCAGTATTTTGATCCAGGCGACCCGGCAGGTCGAAGAGCGGTTTTCCGGCGATCCGGCGCTGGTGTTGTCCGATTCCGGCTGGCATCCCGGCGTCATCGGGATCGTGGCCGGACGGCTTGCCGAACGTTTTCATCGTCCCTGCATCCTCATTGCCGAGGATACCATGAATCTCAAGCCCGGAAGCGGTTCCGGCCGAGGAGCCCGGGGGATCAATCTTGTCGACGCCCTAGAAACCTGTTCGGAATACCTCGTGCGGTTCGGTGGACACGCCGCCGCGGCGGGGCTCCGGATTGAAAGTCGGAATATCGGAGCGTTCCGGAAAGCGTTTTGCGAATATGTTCGTTCCAACGTGTCTCACGAAGACGTTTCCGGCCAATTGATGATCGATGCGGAATGTCCCTTCGGATTACTTGACGAAAAAACGAGCGGTTTTGCCGACCTGGTCGAACATCTCGCCCCGTTCGGGGCCGGGAATCCCAAGCCGTTGTTCTGTGCGAGCCGGCTGTTTCCGACCAATCCGCGATTCATGGGGGTCGGCGAACATCATATCTGCATGGAATTGCGTCAGGATAACGTCGTCAAACGCGCTTTCGCTTTTCAGTCGGCCGATTGGCTTCCCGAATTGCGTGAAATAGCCGATGCCGGTCAGGCCATCGACGCCGTATTCCATATCGGTCGAAGTAAATTCAACAACGCCGTCGAATTGCAATTGAAGGATTGGCGGCGTTATTCTGCATGACGCAGCCGACGCCCGTGCGGTTGTCGGTGTCCGCCGCAGACCTCCCAGCCGTGTGGACTCGGCAGTCGCCCGCGCATCATCGTTGACAGGAATCAACGTCGAATCGCGATTCCCGCTCTTCGGTCGGATGTCTTTATCGTACCGTTAGTTGAGTCGATGCGCCCATGATCGGGGCGGGCGTGTTGCCGTTCGTTCCCTGGTAGGGAATCGCCGTTTGCCGCTGGTACGCATTCTGCCGGGCGTAGGTATCCGCAGTCGGATTGGAACCCGATGGTTGGTGCGGTGTTTGGTACGGTGATGCCGCAGGCGGTTGATAGGTCACGGAGGCCGTCGGCGGGACGGTTCCGAGCATGTTGATAAACTGCGGACTGCAAATGTCGATCTCGGTATAACCCGGAAAACTCGGTTTCGTGAATTCATTCGAACTGATCGGAAGATTGAACTTCGGGCGCTTCAGATCGATACTGATACTTCCGCTCGCCCCCTGGCATTGGACTTCAACATGCCGGGCGTAAAGAATGCCGCTCACGCTGTCGTATTCATGATTGCTCGAAACGGCAACGGCGGCAAGAGTTCCGTTCGGAGAATACATTTCCTGCCGGAGAATGCAGCCCGATTTCGGGTCGACCGTGGTCCGTTTGCGAACCGTTCCGGCCGGGGTGGGACGCAACGTTTCGAACATCAGTTTGTCGCCCTCGACCGGGAAAGGGCCGTTGTGGGTTTCGTCGGCCTGAAAGTCGATCATGCCCATTGCCTCAAGGATCCATGCCGGGTCGATCGGAACCATTTGCCGAACGGGACAGTTCACGAACTGATCGTGGCGACAATAATAGACATGTCGTTCCGGGATCCGTTTCGCCCAGATCCAAAAGTGATCGTCGTTGCTTCCCAAGTCAATCTCTTTTCCCGTCACGGCGGAGGCTTCGCCGCGGATACGGACCCGTCTCGGACGTTCAAGCAGGATAGAGGCTTTAAGTGGGATCATGACATCGGGAATCCGGAGGGTCGCCTCATGGTCCGAAAGCGACCGCATCGCCGTGCTGTTACGATAAATCGCCGAAGTCAGTTGATCCAGCGTCGGCGTCGTCGAAAACATGGACGGCAACACGGTTTTTCTTCCGGGATTCAACCATTGGCATCCCGAATGAAAGGGGAGCGTCGCGAAGACGGCGACCATGACGGCAAGGCGGAGGCTCCGTTGCGTTTTTCGGCGGAGAGGGCGACGAAGAAAGTGTTGCGGATAGTGTTGCGGATGGAACATGTGCGAATGATCGTGGATGGTCTCGTGAATCCGGCGGTGGATCAAGCGTAAAGCATTTCGGACAAATAGTTTTGAACCGCATCAATTTCTTCGCCCTCGGGAAGAACGGCGGGGATGTCGTAAACCGTGTCCCGTTTGCCGCAGTAAACGGTCAAGGTGCCGTCCTGTTCCTTTTCAATTCGAAACAAACGTCTCCGTATCAGGAGCAAGGTAAGTACGTATCGCAATTCCGGCTGATCGAGCCGTTCGCTCAATTGGTCGAACAGGGCGAGCAATACATCGTTCGGGGCGAGTTTCAGCTTTTTTTCATTCGGCGGGGGAACACGCGATTTCCACCATCCGATTCGGTTTTGAGTTTGTTTATCCCGTTCACTCATCCAGACTTCGGCGCAAAAATCAACCCGTCGGAGTTGTTCCTCGTCGAACAACATCGAATAAAACGCCTCTCCCGGTACGAGAGAACGTTGTGTGATACTGCAAATCCGTGTAAATCGCGGGATATCCAACGTGATGTCGAAATTGTTTTAGTAACCTTGCACGGTAAGGGAAAACGTGTGATCCGGTGAAACGAATCGGGTCGCCAATCGTACCCGAAACGCAAATGCGGTACAAGAGGAATTTGTTCCGGGCGGGGAAAATAGTGCTCTTCGCGAAAAATGGGAATCTTGGCTTCGGAGTCAACCTGCGCGGTCAACATGGCTTTCAACACCGTGCTCGGGAAACACCTCGCTCGGGAAGGCCCCTTGGCTTATTTTTATGCGATGCACGGTATGCGGAACGCGGTTGAAATACGGCGGAATTCTTCGGCATTCTTCCCGTGTAAACGACTTCCCACAGGTATATTGAAAGCCATTGACATTTCCCGAAGCCGACGATTTAGGAGCCTGCCCACCGGAAANNAAGGTAAACAGGCGGTTTGACCAAAAAACTCAACCGTTTTCGCTGTAAATCACCTCTCTTACCGTTTGCTTTGTCAATTTCGGCAAGTCACAAAAAACATTCCCGAATTTTGGAAAAGAGCATCTATTCGTTTCGAAAGCAAGATGAGGGTCATGCGTCAAGCACGTCGGGATTTCATGGGAAATTCCCCGGATACGGCATTTTTTCGAAGCCGTGTTCTCGATAATGAGTAATAGTACGCTGCATGACAGATGAATGTCGGTCGTTTCGCTTGGAACGACCCTATCCGCCCATTTTCTTTTTCAACTCCAAGGAGTACGTATTATGCAAATGAAGACACCGTTAATTGTCCTGACAAGCTTGCTTACGTTCGCGCTTGTGTCGCAACTGTCTTTCGGACAAGCGCTGGCCGTTCCCCAAGCCGGTGCTCCCATCGAACTCAGCGCCGCCCTCGATGGTGAAAACACTGCCAAAACCGTTGAAGTCGGCGAAGAAGTCGTCCTGCAAGGCTCTGTGGCCTGCGGCCTTCCGTGCTGCCAACCGGCTGCGTCGCGCTGCTCCCTCCTGAGCCGGCTCGGCAATCGTAACACTGCTTGTGGTTGCACTGCTTGTAATTGCACTGCTTGCGGTTACAACGCCGTCGGTCACAATGCTGTCGGCTGTAGCGCCGTCGGCTGCAGCGCCTGTCCGAGTGCCGCCGGTTGCGGCGCCCGGCCGCTGCTCGCC
>DOMV01000189.1:1902-3629 GCA_003509805.1 Planctomycetaceae bacterium | reverse complement strand
GCCGGGACCATGATCGCGGCCGTCACCGATTCGGTCAGCGACGACCAATCGGGCATTTGCCCCAAATCGATGGTCGGGGCCGCGTCCTGGGCGAACGCCGACACGGAAGCCGAGACGGTCGCGGCAATCGCGACGAAAAACGTACACATTCTTTGCAACATGGCAAACACTCCTTGTCACCTTGTTTATGATAATCGCACGGTTACGCTTCCTGCGCAACGGAAACATGCGAACATCCCTATTTGCCGAACACGAGGTATTCGACCGCCTCCATCAAGGCACGCGGCCCCTGACCGATTACGAAAATCAACATCGACAACCCGAAACCGAGGGCCGTGAAATACGTGATATATTGTATCATTTTCTCTCACTCCAACAGCGCCGACGAACTCATTGTACGCAAACCGAAACGAACCCGGTCGCGGTGACGGTCGAGGGCTGCGGCGCTCATCGCCGGCTCCGGATCGGCAATGTAATCCGTGACGCCGTTCCGAACGCCCAATTTTCGTGCGCGGTCGATCATGCCCGCGTAAATCTCCAACATGTTCCGCTCGATCGTGTCGGTAATATTCGAAACGACAATTCCGTAATCGTCCGTGCCGCCCATCAACAGGGCGCCCCACGTTTTCATGCAGCCGACGAATTGCCGTTCCAATTCGACCGGTCGGGCCTTGATTTCCCGGTCGTATTCGCGTTTCACGTCCAGCCGGTGGCCGTCCACGCCCGGAAACCATTTTTCGAACGATAACTGGACCTCACGCCAGATCGGGGCGACTTCCTGCTCGTGCGTGTGGCCTTTTGTTTTGCGTCCGATAAAATGCGAAACCGCGAACAGTAACAGTAGCGGGCAAGTCCCGCCTCGTGTTCCAGCAGATCGTGCATCGAATTGATGCCCATGTCCTTGAGCACCTCCCGCTTGATACGAAATTCAACCCGCGTCGTAGGAATTTCCTCGTACAACCATTCCTCGCCGAAACACTCGTTGACCATGAGCCAGAATTTCGCCTCGTTCGCCTGTTTCGTTTCGAATAATTCGGTACGCTTATCGTAAATGCACGCCTGTTGCCCGCCGCGCCCGAGCCTGTACGTTAATATCCGGTCGCCGCTCGTGTTGAATTGTCCCTTGCGCGCGACGCAGACGGAATTTCCGGACAAAATCGGTTTCATGAAATCCATCACGTCCCGGTAAAGCATGACCTGCAAATCGACGCGCGAGATTTTTTCCTGCGTTACGGAAAATCCCATATCGTGCAATAATTCGAGCAGTTCCGCGTGCTTCGCGAACAAGTCCCGACCGATCAGACCTTCCGTCATATATCGTACGCGAACCGGCTGGATCGTATTCGAGGGATTCGAGTGGATGTACAGTTTGAAACCGTCGCCTTCCAAAACGTAACGATAAGTGATCCCGCCCCCGGCGCTACGCGGCAAAATCACGAACGGACGGCCCGCGAGCAGCACGAAAACCGTCTTTTCCGTTGCGCCGTAACTCTCGTCGGCGTCGCGTGCCCGGCTCCCTGCTCCTCGAAAAACGCCCGAACGTCGTCGCAGGCTTTTTCGTCCCGATAACGTTCCTCCATGCGGGCGATGAGAATCTTTTCGATCTCCGCCGCACTTGATTTTCGTCCGTGTCCCCGGGCCATCGCGATACTCCTTTTCGTTGCCATTTGTGGATTCAAACCGTTCGCGGTTTGCGAACCTTCCGTTTCCGTTGCGCTTCCGTTGCG
>DOMV01000189.1:0-1820 GCA_003509805.1 Planctomycetaceae bacterium | reverse complement strand
CCGCCGCCGGACGCTCGTCGCCCGTCAATAATACATGGACATGATCGAATAACGTCTCGGAAATGGCCGTCGTCGCCAACATCCGCGAAAACAGCTTCCGCGACGAGGAATAAGTCAAACCGTAATCGCGCATGAAGCGTAAAACGTAACGAAGCTCGACCGCGATCAAATCGAAATCGCTCGACGTGGAATGCGTAACGGAAACAAACGTGCCGTCACGTTTTTCAAGCATGGTCATCATCAGAGCGCCTCCCCGGGTTTTTGAAAGGGCCGAACCCGACCAAGCTACGCACCTGAATCGGGTGTCGGCGGATGCCGGGGACACGGCATGGGAGAAGCGGCGATTTTTCGTTTTTGTACGGTTTTTGTTTTTGTTTACGTTTCGATTTTCTTAATCGACGTAACTTGACAAAAGGCTGCCGCGTCGCTACAATTTCTTACACAAGTGCCAGTCCCCGGTTCGTCGTCAGTCCCCGGATACTAGCAAGTGAGATCGGCTTTGTGAAGCCCTGCGTTGCAAGGCTTCACGCATTCCGCTTCGGGGATTTTCAACCAGCTTCCATGGAAAGCGACAAAACAAACCCGGATTGCGCGCTGTCAACTTTTTCGCCGGACGACGAACCGGGCGAGCTCGACAAGCGCGGCGTGCGTTTCGCGATAGGCCACTTCGTCCGGCAACAGACCGATTGCGTCGTCGATGAACGTTTCGGCCTTGCACCGGGCCGCGTCGATTGATCCGTGCTTCGTGAGCCGGTCGATGACCATCGCGATGATCGTCTCACCGTCGCCGTTTGCCAGGTCCTCGTCGGTCACCAGTTCGAGCATTTCTTTCCGCTCTGCCGGGTTCGAGGTGTGCAAATAGTGGATCAGCGGCAATGTCGCCTTGCGGTTCACTAGGTCGGTCCCCAGCGTTTTGCCCATCTGCTCCTCGTCGCCGGTCAGGTCGAGGATATCGTCGGCGATTTGAAACGCCAAGCCGAGGTTGTAGCCGTACCGTTCGTAGCGCAGGCTCATTTCGTGCGTGGCTTTCGCGAAATACGCCCCGAGCCGGCAGGAGCAACCGAGCAGCGCCGCCGTCTTGTCGCCGATAATGTCAAGGTATTCCCCTTCCGTCAAGTCGAAACGATTCCTCGCGCCGACCTGACGTAATTCGCCAAGACAGGTTTTTTTCAGGGCCTCGGCCGTGATCCGGTAGCCTTCGAGATCGTCGAGCCGGGTAATCATCTGCATCGCGAGCATGAACAGGAGATCGCCCGCGAGGACGCTCGTTTCGCCGTCCCAGCGGACGTTCATCGTCGCCAGGTGCCGACGAATCGTCGCCCCGTCGAGGATGTCGTCATGAATCAACGTCGCGGTGTGGATCATCTCGATCGCGGCGGCGAGGAGATAATGCGCCGCCGCGACGGTGTCCTCGGCTGGGGCGGCGTTTTTCGCACACAAAAAAAGCAGGACCGGGCGGAGGCGTTTGCCCCCGAGCTTGAACGCATAACGGACGACCTCGCTGACAAACGGATCGGTTTCGCCCAGTTCGCGCCGCATGGTTTCTTCCAATGCGGTGAGCTCCGGCTCGATCAGCGAGTAAACCGGCCGGAGTGATTCGGGAACCTGGGCACGTGTCTCTGGATTCATGGCTCGGGTACGAAAAATGATGGAAAAAGCAACGGAGGGGGCGTTTACGGTTTTGGCGGCACGACGCGCGGTACGGGAACGAAAAGCGGCAATTCGACTTTGAATTCGAACTTGAATTCACGTTTTTCCGGTTGCCCGGCCGCCGCGTCGCCGACCGGTCCGTCCCTGAGCGGTGCGGGAAGCATCGTGGC
>DOMV01000266.1 GCA_003509805.1 Planctomycetaceae bacterium | reverse complement strand
AGCGGCTGCGTAACCAGCGGCTTCGTAACCAGCGGCCGCGGCGAAGTGGGCTTCGGCATATCCGATCCCGGTCCCGGTTTGGAAGTCGTCGCGGAAATATCGAGCCTTGCCGCGGAATTGCGGGCGGCAGGATTCGACGGCGCGACACCGGCGGTGGCCGAGGTCCAGGCGTTGGAAGCGGGACCGGCGGATTTTGCGGCATTTCCCCCGACGTTGAGCGAATCGGGCGTTTTCAAATCGGCGGTCGAGGAACCGAATTTCTCACAAACCAACTGCCACGTTTCCCGCTCGGAGGTCAGCACCCGGAGGGCGTCGTCGAGCTTGCCTTCATCATGCGACATGCCCGCCTCGGCAAGCCGGCGGAAAATGAATACGTAAATGGAGGCGAGTTTTTTCGCCAGATCGGGAAAATTCTCCTTGTCGAACGAACACAGGATTTCGGCGACGATATCCTGCGCTTTGACGAGCGAATCGAACGCGATATCGAACTTACACTCCTTCCAAAGCATTTTCGTCCGATAAATATTCTTCATCGCCGCTTCGATGAGCAACAACTGCAATTTTTGCGGCGTTGCCGTCGCGACCTCCGCCTGGATGTAGTTTTGTCTGGGTGTATTCTGCTGCATGAAGTCTTTTTCCACGAACACGGTTTCCCAAGGCCCGGTTTCCCAAGGCGCTGTTCCCGGGGCTCGGTTCCCGGGGAGATGGTCTCAATGAAAAACAGGCGGGGGGTCCCTCCACCCCTGGATTATCGTGCAACTCTCCATGGAATCAACAGGGCAACTGCCCGATCCGTGATTTTTGACATAATCGACACAACCAGTTCGGCGGGGGGGGCGGTTCGACAAATCGCTACACGGTTCCCAGCGCGGAGGTTGCGGCGGCTCCGCCGACGTTGATTTTGTCGAGATAATCCGCCTGCGACTGCATTTTGGCGAGCACGGTTTCCATGTGGTAGAATCTCTTGAACAACCGGGTCCTTTTGGCTTCCAGGCGGGCAAGCATCCACTCGGCGCGATCCTTGTTCGCGTTGATTTGCGTCTCGTAAGTGTTCCATTGCGAGGACGAGGCCGAAACGTCGCCGGTCGCCAACTCATCGGCTATTTTTTTGAATTGGGCTGAAAAACCGACGCTTTGGCTGACGTATTTCTTTTCCGTTTCGTCGTAAACTTCGACCTGCTTGTAGAAAAACTCCTTGATCGCTTCCGGATCCGTCGCATACATCTGGTCGAAAACCTCTTCGTTGAATTCGAGAAAGCCGTAGACGCTGGACGTGACGACCAAATCGCTTCCTTCCGACCCGTCACCCGCTTCAACGCGTTTTTCGGTCGTGTATTCCGATTCCTGGAATGTGATCCCGAGCTGCGAGAGGGTTGAAATGGAACCGAGGGAATCGCCGAAATAGCGGCCGAAAAATTCGTTGGCTTTCGACTTCATCTGCAACGCGACCCGCTCCCCGGTCAGGATGCTGCCGACGTTCTCTTCGTCGTATTTCGTGTACTCGTCCATCTTTTGCCAAAACTCGTTGTATGTTTTGACCATTTCGGTGATGGAAGCCTTGATGCTCGCGCTTGAAAGCGTACTGGTTACCGTTACCGGCTGATCGCTTTCCTCTTTCACGGTAATGGACACCCCGGGGGCGATATTAGAAAAAGTGTTGCTCGCGGAGCTAATCATCATCGGCTTGCCGTTGATGTCGCCGTAGGCGACCAGGGCGTCCTGGGCGTCCATGAGGTTTTCCACACTCATGTCCAACGCGGAAAGATCGATCACCATCCGCGTGTTCGCGCCCGTCGATTTGCTGTTGATCGCAAGCCGCCACGGGTCTTCCGAACCGTCGTTCATGACGGCCGCCGAGAAGTTTCCCCCGGCATCGTTGATCTTTTTGGCAATCGCGTCGAGCGAATCATCCGCCTCGATTTCGATTTTTTTGGAGAAGGAACCTTCGATCCGGTAGACGGTTTTTCCTTCCATACCGGTTCCCATGGCCCCGGTACCCCTGACGCCGACGCCGTTGATCCCCAGTTCGGCGGCCAAGGTCGACGTTCCGAAATCGTTGACGACCAGGCCGTTTTCCCCGCCGCCCGTTTCTTCAAGCACGATCCCGTCGCCGGAATCGTTGATCCGCGCAAACACATTCAGGTCCGCTATCGAGTTGATCGCCTGGATCAAATCACCGACCGTCTTGATACGGTCGTCCGCAAAGTCGACGATATGCGTGTTGTTGACCAGATTGCCCGTTCTCGGATCGGCCACCCGGGTCGAATCGGTAAAGGAGATCGAGGCGCCGACCATGTTGACGCCCTTGCCGCCGTTGAGGTCGGACAGTTTCGTGTTGAAGGAAATCGTCTGGAATCCGGCATCGGTCCCGGCGATTTTCCCGGTATTCGAAAACCCGTCGATCCCGAACGCGGCCGCGAGCCCGGGTGCGAAATCGATCGTGACGACGTTCAGGTCCTTGGCCCGATACTTCCCCGCGGGCACCTCGTCGTCCGGCGTGGAATCCGGCACGATATCCTCGGCGGCGATTTCTTTCGCGGCCTTCGTGAAATACTTCGTGTCGAGATCGGACCGGAGGAACATCCCGTCGGTAAGCTCGGCCGGATCGTCGACGATGAATTCTTCGCCGACCCAGAACGGTTGTTCCTCGGGAACGCCGTCGGTGAAATATTTCGTATCGAGCGTTCCCCGTTTGTAGCTTCCCTCGGGCACGTCTTCGTCCGGCACGTCATCTTCGACGATGCGGTCTTCCCCGATCTCGACGGGCATCGGATCGGTGTAATACCGTTTCTCAAGGTCTTTGAAGCGGTACCGGCCATCCGGAACGTCCGCGTCGGCCACGTCGTCGGCGAGAATGTCGCCCACGGGAATCATCACCGCCGGATCGTCCCGGGTATAATACTCCAGGTTCAAATCCTTGAAACGGTATTTTCCATCGGGAACGTCCTCGTCGGCGACATCGTCGGCAAGAATGTCGGCCTCGTCGATTGCGACCCGTTCCATGGCGTAGTATTTCAGGTTGAGGTCCTTGGCCCGGTACTGCCCGGGAGGAACGTCTTCATCCGGCGTGCTGTCCGGAAGCAGGGACGCGGCGGGGACCTCTTCCGGCGGAACGGCCGGAACGTACTTGGTGCAATAACGAATATCGAGATCCTTGGCCCGGAATTTATCCTCGGGCACACCCTCGTCCGGGGTGCTGTCCGGGAGCAAATCGCTTTCCAGAATTTCCCGGGGAATACCGCCGCCTTTTTCAATGGTAAAATAGCGCGTTTCGGAAAACCTCATGTCCTCGAAAAGCGTGGAAAACCGTCCCACCGCCGAGTCGATGACCTCGAACCCGGTTTTGGAGGCGTTCATCTGGACTTTGAGCTGGATCGGGGCGAGACCGCCGTCCGCCCGCTGTTGGTTCACTTCCGCGATTTTCTTGTTGAACATCGCGATCGCGCCCTCGATGGTTTCCATATCCTTTCCCATAAGCTCCGCCTGGGTAAAGGAAATCACGGCCGTGTCCCCGGTACGGTCGCCGATCCTGATCTGGGCCTTTCCGCCCGAATCGTATGCGAGCATGGATCCCAACTCGCCGCCCCAGAGGCCGGCCCCGCCGTTCAAGCTGGAAGTAAGGCCCGAAGTGAACGACCCGATCAGGGAACGCCCGAGAAGCATGCCATCCTGGGTGGTCACGCCTTCGCTCGTCCCGTCGCGGACCACCGTGTTCGAAAATCCCAGCGTTTGGAGCGTCGGCGTATAATTCGCGTTGACGATGGTCAGATTCTGATACGCCGTTCCCTCCGGGTCTCCGTCGCGGTAACCGTTGTCGTAGGTCAGCATCAGCCGCTCGCCGTTCGCAATCGAGGCGACGATTCCCGAGCCGGAACCGTTGATCGCGTTAAGAATGTCGCCGACGGTTTTCGGCGGTATAAACTCTTGTACTTCCGCGGTTTGCGATGGATCGTTCGGGTCGGTGACCGTCTTTGTGTGAACCGTTCCGAGTTTGATTCGCACCAAATCCCCGGCGTTTCCGTAGCCGATTTTGACGACGAGATCATCCAGCGTCTTTTCGGTCGCAACCCCGTTTCCATCGTTGAGCAGGCTCAAACGGGTGTTCACGCCGATATAGAGGATACTGCCGCCCGTGATCGTCAAACCGTCGTCGCTGGTGGACGGTTCGTGGGATGCCGAGCCGTCGTTCCGCGAGAGGAGACCGAGCGATTTGGCCGTCGATCCGCCCCCGACCTCCTGGACCTTCAGGACACCGGTTCCGCCGCTGAGATCGTTCAAGACGATATGATTGCCGTCCAGATGGGCGCTGATGTCGATTTCCGTCTGGCTGTTCAGCGTATCGATCACATCGTTGATCGTGGTCACATTGCGCAGGTCGATGGTCGCACGGTTGCCGTTTCCGTCGACAATCCGGATATGTCCCTTGGAAATGCCGTCGCCGCCGTTGAGATCATCGAGACTGTAATTGAGGCCGCTTTGCATATCGTTCCCGTGGCGGATCGATATTTCCCCCGTTTTTCCGAGGGCGACGCTCGCATCCTTCACCCCGCCGGTCGAAATGCTCTGCTGTCCCTGCGCTTTTTTCAGGGCGGTAAAGGTGTAGGAACCGACGATCCCGGAACTGCCCCGGCTTGCCGAGAGGATCGAATCGTTGCTACTCGTGACCGAAGTCATTTCGTAGGGACTGCTTTTATTCAAACTTTCGACCATGAACGCCATCCGGGAGAACAACTGGCTCAAATCCATGAGCGCCGCCTGTTCATTCTCCAGTCTTGTCGTACGATCAATCAATCGCTGTATCGGCCTGGCGTCGATTTGAATCAACTCATTGACAATGGAGGTGTAATCGATCCCGGAAACGATACCTGCCGTGCTCGAAATTGCTGCCATGTTCGGACCTTTGATGCCGAAGCCGGTTAAGTTTTCCGCCCGGTCCCCCTTCGTGAAAACGGGCTTCTCGAAAGTCGGCTTCGGGAAATGTCAACCGCTTTCGGTGTAATGGTTCTCGGTCAAATCAATTGCGGGCCGCTTCCCATGCGAATGAACACCACCGTCCCGTAATTCTGTTGATCCTCAGGGATCATTCCACCCGCACCGCGAGAGCAAGGAGTGGTTCTTTACGAGCCGGGAACGTCTTCCCGGACGGCTTTCAGGCACGGCTCCGATCACAAATATACTGGAAACGCAATGAAAACGGACACTAGGTCAAGTCTGCCTGCCGCACGCACTTGCCCACAACTCTTGTTAATACAATCATTTACACGAATCGTTCGGGCGGCAGGCGATTGTGCGCGGGAGGATGATCATGCCGTTTACGGTATATATCGTTAAAAAGTTTGAAAACTCTCCCCTTCGGTTCAATCGGCCGGTCCGGTCCCGAAAAAGAAGGGAAATAAGGAATTTTCCGTAGAGAAAGAGCCCTATACTGCAATATAGAATACTTGGGGGGCCTGGGCGGGCAAAATCAGGAATTTTATCGAGATTTTCCAAGATTTTCGTTTGCCCGACAGTTTTCTACAACCAGAGGATCAACCGGCCTTCCATCATGTCGGGAAACGTCTGACGAACGCTCGACTCGATCTCCCGATCGTGATATCGCGTACTAAAGTGTGATGCAATAAGGAGTTGGTTATGAAACTTCTCCCGACGTTCCACGACGTCGCTCAAATGAATGTGCCCGAATTTGTGGATACGGGCTCTACGATGGCGCCGGGCGACAAAGGTCATCTCGAAAATCAGGATTTCCGCCTCATACATCGCCGGATTCGCGTCGAACCCTTGGGGAGTGCTGTCACCAAGATAGGCGACCTTGGGAGTGCGACGTTCCGCCGAAACCTCGACCCCTGAGACGGCCAAGTCGCGGATTTCGTCGGGCGTAAGATGCAAATACTCCTCCTTGAGCTTTTTTCGTCGTTCCCAGACGACATATCCGACCGAGGGCAACGTGTGGAAAGTTTCATGCACCGAAACGACCAATTCCCGGGAAAGGGGTATTTCATCACCGGGGGCGACTCCGTGCAAGACGCAGGGCAACCGGCCACGATCGAGATGGGAAAAGGCTCGCAGCAAACGTTCGACATTCGCAACCGCGTTTTCCGGCAAATAAATGCTCGGCGGTTCCATTTTCATCATCCGGCGCCGCGCGACATAAGCCGGCAGCGCAAGCAGATGATCCATGTGCGAATGGGATACGAACCACTTCGGAGTTCCCATGAAACCCCACGGCTGGGCCCCGAGATCGAAACCGAGCTTCAACTCCGGGAGACGCCAAAACGTCTGCATGGCCGCGCGGGAATATCCTTCGACGGTCAATCCGTGATGAACGATTTGACGATAAGGAATATCGGGAGACATGAAAAACTTGTTCGGATGACGGACCTCGAAAGCGGGATCGTACGGCATGGCTCGCCGACGGGCGAAACCGGTCGGCCTCGGTTCGGCCCGGCAACCGACCGGGCAGACCAGTCTACACCAACGACCGGGGTTTCGCAAGCCCGGTCGCAAGCCCGGCAGGCCGGGTGTAGTAAAAGATTATTGCGTGTTTGGGCAAAATAGGTGTTTGGCATTGAAAAATGTGGTGCGATACGCCCCTCTTGCTTAAACTATTGAAGTTCTGGGGACGGCATCTGCCCACAAAAGTTTACTACACCCGTCGGGGTTGTTTCAACGGTCGGGGTTGTTTCAACGGGGGGCGTCTCGACATTCCCCGCGCGAACGTGTACAATGGGTGCGTTGCTTGACCAGTGTTGCTAGACCACAAGGTTGCTTGACATTAAACCGGCGAAACCAGGTAAAACACCATGTCCACTCCGTCCGCCCCGTCCGCTCCGTCCACTCCCCCTGATTGCGGAATTCGTGGCCTTTCCGTCAACCAGCAGCTTGTCAATCCACTGATCTACTCCGTGGAAAACGCCTTCAAAATGTGCGAGTTGACGGTGCGCGTCGTCGGCGTGACGCGCATTCCGACGCAATTGCCCAAATGCCTGATTACCGGAATGATCGGCATGGGAGGAAAAGCGACCGGATTTATGACCATTTCGCTGCCGGAACGTGTCGCGACCCTTTCGGTCTCCGGTTTGCTCCAGGACGAGTTTGCGACGGTCAATTCGCAGGTCGTCGACGGAATCGGCGAACTGACGAATATCATTGCCGGCGGCGTCAAGTCGAGGCTTGTCAATTCGCCGCAATGGATGATTTCGACCATTACGATTCCTTCGGTGATTATCGGCGGCGATTACAGCATCGCTTACACCAAGGGAATCGAATTCGGGAGCGTCACCTTTGAAGTGGACGATTCCGACACGCTTTCGATCGACGACCGGCTTTTCATGGTGACCTGTTCTCTGATGCAGCTTCGATAGGTCCGGCGACGATCGGACGACGTTGATCGAATATACTGTATACCGTAGCCGGTTGAGTCGTTG
>DOMV01000253.1 GCA_003509805.1 Planctomycetaceae bacterium | reverse complement strand
TCCGGAAAACTACGGCAAATACCTCGGCCGCGAAGTCGCCCGCTGGACGGTTCCGCTCGAACCCGCCCCGGGACACGGCGACCGAGTCGTGACGGTAACGACGCCGATGACCGCCGCCGGAGCCTACCTGGTGAGGGCCGAAATGGAGGAAGGCAACACCGAATCGGTCGTTCTCTGGCTCCACGACACGGCAATCGCGAAAATCCCGGTCGACGGGAACCCTCTCTATTATGTCGCCGACGCGGAAAGCGGTGCGCCGGTGGAGGGAGCCCGGGTCGATTTCCTGGGTTGGGGCATGATCCATCCCGAGGGGGACGCCCAAAACACAGGGCTCGTCGCAGGGCAGGTCGCCAAGCCGGTTCCGAAGATCGCGGAAACGACCGGAACAACCGACGCGGACGGTCTCATCGCGATGCCGGCGGCGATTGCGAAATGGAACGATAACAACCGCAACGCGAATATGTTCCAGGTGTTGGTGACGGCGACGACCCCGGCCGGGGACGGGAAGCCTGCCCGGCACGCTTTTTTCGGCTTCGAGCACATCTGGTTTCACGAGCGCGTCTCGTTTCAAAAGCGCACCGTCGATTTTACCGGTCGGGCCAAAGCGTTTTTCATTTCCGACCGGCCTGTCTACCGCCCGAAGGACAAGGTGGAAATGAAATTCTGGCTCGCCCCGGCCGATTACGGCGATTCGTTCACGGGGTTGTCCGCAGAGTTGTCCACCGAGTTGTCCGCAGAGCCGTCCGGTTCGCCGTTCGCGGGGAAAACGGTCGAGTTCGTCCTGTACGATCCGAAAGGCGACGAGGTTGTCAAGAAGACCCTCACGCTCGATTCGGCCGGCGGGATGGTCGATACCTTTGAGCTGCCGTCCGACGCGACGCTCGGCAACTGGGAGGCCGAGGTGAACTGGGCTCGCATCCCGGGAGCGGGCGACGGGCAAACGGGCGCTGCTCAAACGGACGCGGCTCAAACGGACACCGTTGAAATAAACACGGGATACGGATCGTTCCGGGTCGAGGAATACCGCAAGCCGGAATACGAAGTGAGCGTCGAGGCGCCGACGGAACCGGTGGCGCTCGGCCAACCGTTCGAGGCCGTGGTCAGGGCGAACTATTTCTTCGGGGCGCCGGTCGCCGACGCGACCGTCAAATACAAGGTGTTGCGTGAAACCCATGTGGCCTCGTGGTTCCCGGAGCGACCGTGGGACTGGTTCTACGGAAACGGATACGGCTGGTTCGCCTACGATTACGACTGGTATCCCGGCTGGAACCGCTGGGGTTTTTGCGGCCCCGGATTTGGGAGCCGTCGCTATTTCGGTCCGCCGGAAGTGGTCGCCGAGCAGGAAGTGCCGATCGGGGCCGACGGGACCGTGAAAGTCAAAATCGACACATCCTTTGCGAAGACCCTGTTCCCGAACGACGACCAGAAATACACGATCAGCGCCGAAGTGATCGATCAATCGCGCCGTACCATCCTGGGAAGCGGAAGCGTGATCGTCGCGAAAGAACCCTTCAAGGTCCATGCCTCGACCGACCGGGGTTGGTACGAACCGGAGCAACAGATCGACGTCCGGTTGCAAACCCGCCGCGCCGACGGCAAACCGGTTGCCGGGGAAGCGATCGTGACCCTGCTGAAAATTTCGTACAATAAAAACGACGGCCGGAGCGATGACGCCGATTCCCCGCTCCCTGCTCCCCTTTCCCTTCCCGTTGAAACCGCCGTGCATACGGAGACCGTGAAAATCGGCGGGGACGGCATGCAAACAGTGTCGCTGCGAGCCGCCGAGCCGGGACAGTACCGGCTTTCCTGCACGGTCAAGGACGCGAGCGGCAACGAGCGGGAAGGCGGCTATATTTTCTGCGTCCACGGGCCCGATCACGGCAGTCGAACAGACGGCGGTTCGTTCGCGTTCAACGACATCGAGCTGGTTCCCGACAAAGCGGAATACAAGCCGGGCGAACGGGTCCGGTTGCGGATCAATACGCGGAAAACCGGTGCGACCGTCCTGCTGTTCACGAAACCGGAGAGCGGTATCTACGAGCGGCCCCGGGTGTTGCGGCTCGACGGGAAAAGCCGTGAAATCGTCGTGCCGGTCGAACCTCGCGACCAGCCGAATTTCTTCCTCGAAGCGGTCGTCCTCTCGGACGGCCGAAAATACGAAACGCGACGGGAAATCGCCGTCCCGCCGGAGAAGCGGATTCTCAACGTGGAGGTGAAACCGTCCGCCGGGACATACAAGCCGGGCGGCAAAGCGACCGCGGAATTGATCCTGACCGATCTCGACGGCAAACCGGTCCCGGGCCAAATCGTCGTCAGCATCTACGACAAATCGGTCGAAGCAATCAGCGGCGGTTCGAACGTCGAGGATATCAGGGCGGCTTTCTGGGAATGGCGTCGATACCATTCGTCCAACATCCAAGACAATCTCGGGGCGACCTTTTTATCGATGCCGGAGCCGGACCAACCGACCATGAGGTCCCTGGGTCAAAACAGCGCGTTTCAAAACATCCCGTTTCCCGCGAGGCGGGGCGGCATGATTCCACTGTCGCTTTCGCCGGTGTTCGCCAGTCGTGACCACATGATGATGGGATTCGACGGCATGTCGTTCGGCGGGTTCGGCGGTGCCGTCAAGACAGGTGCTCACACGGCCGATGGGGAAACCATCTTGCTTGGAGGCGTCGCGGCAAAAACCCAGGTTGCCGAAAACGCTGCCGGAAACGCCGGCGGAAACGCGGGGAGCAACGGCGGCGGTATGGTCGAACCAGTGATCCGGCAGAATTTCGCCGACACGGCCCTTTGGGTCGGCGCGCTGGAAACGGATGTGGACGGCCGGGCCCGGATCGAACTGGAGATGCCGGAATCCCTGACGATCTGGAAAATCAACGTCTGGTCGATGGCGCCCGGGACCCGGGTCGGCTACGGCGAGGCGGAAGTGATTACCCGCAAGGATTTGATTATCCGGATGCAGGCGCCGCGATTCCTCGTCGAAAAAGACAGGGCGGTGTTCAGCGCGAATGTGCATAATTATCTCGAAAGCGGGAAAAAGGTGGACGTGTCGCTCGATTTGGACGAGGGAACGGGGGAGAAGGGAGAGGGAAGAATCGGGTTGCGCGACGAGAAATCGAAAGTGCGGACCGTGAATATCCCGGCCGGGGGTGAAAAGCGTGTCGATTGGGAAGTCGATGCGAAAAAGGCCGGTGAGGCGACGATCATTATGAAAGCGCTGACCGACGAGGAATCGGATGCGATGCAAAGGACGCTCCCGGTTTACGTACACGGCATGGAAAAGCAAATCGCCCTGTCGGGATATCTCAAACCGGCACAGGAATCGCACACGGTCGAGATCGACGTCCCGGCCGACCGCAAGCCCGGGGAAACGCGGTTGACGGTCCGGTTTTCGCCGACCCTGGCCGCCGCGATGATCGACGCGCTCCCGTATTTGGCCGATTATCCCTACGGCTGCACGGAACAGACGCTCAACCGCTTCCTGCCGACGGTGCTGACGCAAAAAGCCTTGCAACGAATGGGTGTCGACCTGGAAACCCTGGAAACAGCGCACACCAATTTGAACGCGCAGGAGCTCGGCGACCCGGAAGAACGGGCCGGGCGGTGGAACCTGCAAAACAAGGATAAACATCCGCAAACCGCGAACCCGGTCTACTCGGTCGACACGGTGAACGCGATGGTCGCGGCCGGCGTGAAGCGGCTGGTCGAAATGCAATGCGCCGACGGCGGTTGGGGCTGGTTCAGCGGGTACGGGGAACGTTCGGACGCCCATTTGACCGCACTCGTCGTTCGCGGCCTGGACCTTGCCCGGCAGAACGACGTCGCCGTCGAAAACGACGTGCTCAAGCGCGGCGTCGATTGGTTGATCGCCCGCCAACGGAACGAGGTCCGGCGGCTCCGGAACGGCGAATTGTCCGACGAGGATCGCAAGGCCCGCAATCTCGCGTGGGACGATTGGAAAACGACGGTCGGAAATGAAGACGCCTTCGTCTACATGGTGCTCACCGAGTGCGGTACGGGAAGCGAGGAGATGCACGCGATGAAAGCGTATCTCGATCGCGACCGGGCCAAACTCTCGCTCTATGCCGTCGCGATGTACGGGATCGCCCTCGCAACCGAAGGCGTCGACGTCGACAAGGTCGCCGCCTGTACGCGCATCCTGGAGCAGCACCTGGTCGTCGACGAGGAAAACCAGACGGCGTACCTGGATCTGCGCAGGCGGCCGCAATGGCGCTGGTGGTGTTGGCACGGCAGCGAATTTGAAACGCAGGCGTATTACCTGCGATTGCTTTTACGGACCGATCCGGAAAGCGAAACGGCGCCGAAGCTGGTGAAATACCTGCTCAACAACCGCAAACACGCGACGTACTGGAATTCGACCCGGGACACGGCGATCTGCCTGGAAGCGTTTACGGAATTTCTCCAAGCGAGCGGCGAGGACAGGCCGGATATGACCGTGGAAATCCTGCTCGACGGCGAAGTCAAGAAGACCGCGACGGTGACAGCGGAAAACCTCCTCGCGTTCGACAACACGCTCCTGCTCGGCGAGGACGACCTTTCAAGCGGCCGGCACACGCTCGAATTGCGGAAAAAAGGCGAAGGACCGCTTTACTTCAATGCCTACCTGCGGTATTTCTCGCTGGAGGACGACATTAAAGAAGCGGGTCTCGAAGTCAAGGTCCGGCGCCGGTTTTACCGTCTCGACCGGGATGGCGGCGCGACGGCCGACACGGCGGGCGGCCGGGGACAGGTCGTCGAATACGCGACGGAGAAATTGCGGCGGACACGGCTCGACTCCGAAACGGAAATCGCCCGATTGCCGAGCGGACAGCTTGTCGAAATCGAGTTGATCGTCGAAAGCAAAAACGATTACGAGTCGATCCTGATCGAAGACAAAAAGGCGGCCGGGCTCGAACCGGTCGATCTCCGCAGCGGATACACGGGCAACGCGCTCGGCGCGTATGTCGAATACCGCGATCAAAAGGTGGTGTTGTTTGTCCGCTATCTGCCGCAAGGCAGGTACGCAATCAGCTACCGTTTCCGCGCCGAAGCGCCTGGCTCGTTCTCCGCCCTGCCCACCTTCGGCGGCGGCATGTACGCCACGGATCTCTTCGCCAATTCGGACGAGATGAAGATTGCGGTTGGCGNNGCGCGTATGTCGAATACCGCGATGAACGGGTTGCGCTGTTCGTCCACCGCCTGCCCCGCGGAACCCATTCGCTGACCTACCGTCTCCGGGCCGAACAGCCGGGCATGTACTCCGCCCTGCCGACGGTCGTCGAGGCGATGTACGCTCCGGAACTCAAGGGAAACGCCGACGAGTTCAAAATCGGCGTGGACTAAACGGGAGACCAAACGGTGGACCCACGGGGCTTGCCGAACCGATTGAAATCTGGCATAATATCGGAGGTTTCGGGGCCGTCGCCGCACGGCCGCCCTCCCGTACGGGCCTTCGATACAACAATCCCGGTTTCAGCACGTTTTTCCTTCATCTTGATCGGACATCATGATTGTTGCCGCATCCAGCGAATGTTTTCCCCAGTTGTCGCTCCAGGAAGTGCTGGATAAATTGGCCGATCTGGAATACACTTCCGTCGAATTGGTCGTCGCCGGGGAAG
>DOMV01000008.1 GCA_003509805.1 Planctomycetaceae bacterium | reverse complement strand
AGCATGGCCTCGAAGCGTCGCCGCGCGGCGTGGAGCTTTGAGTATTTAATGAAACTGCTCTCAAACACTGTAAAATAGGCACTATTTCATGCGTGGGCCGTGGGCAAAAATGGGACCGTATCGGGGAGACGGTCGTCCAAAGGGAGGATCGTCGTTGAAAGTTTCGAGGAAACAACGATTTCGAGAGAACAACGAAATGGACAAGAATCGTGGCATCATCGTCGGGACGCTTATCCTTTTGCTGCCGCTGGTTTCCATCGTGTTACGAGGCGTGCGCATGGCCAATCGTGCCAGTCGGGCGGCATACAAGGTCCCCGTCGAAAACGCGATTCGGGATTTACATGCTTGTCTTTTAACCATCGAAACCAGCAGGATGGATATGATGGCGGCTCTTGAAGACGGTGAAGTTTATGAAACGTTGCCGCCGAGATTGAAATGGGCTAATGATGCGCGAGCCCGATTACAGGCCCTGGATGTCTCGAAATGTCCCTCCGATTTTCAAAAAGCGCACCGCGATTATGTACGTGAATTGGAGGGTATCTATGAGGCACTGATACGGTTTTTGAACGACGTACCGTCTGTCAAGGATGATCCGGCGAAATTTGAAGCCGAGAACGTGAAATGCGATGCGCAAATCGATAAGCAAGGGGAAAAAGCCGATGCCATGGAAATCCCTCTGGTAAAAGCTATAAATCGATATCATGCAGGGAGTGTTTACAACCAATCGTGGGAAGAGTATCAAAGCAAGGCAGCGGCATACCGACCCGGCACGTCGTCCGCTTCCGTTGCCCGAAAACCACGTATCCTATCGGTGTCCCCCATGCCGTCGAGGCCGCCCAATCCCTTTGAGGCGTCGCAACCCCCGTCGGCTCCCACGTCTCCCTTGGCTTCACGGGCTTCAGACCCGGCTTCGCGATTTGCTTCGCGATTGGGATCGGGACCGCCTTCGGCGCCGGGAAGACGGCCTGCCCGTGTTTTCGCCGAAAACAGAGTCTCCGAAAACAGCGTCTCCGGAAAACAGGACGGCGATTCGCTCGACAATGACAACCCGTTCGACGGAGAGGCTGACGAAGAGGGCAAAACGGCCTCGCTGCCCGGCCCTTCTTCGAAACCGGCGATGTCGAAGGAGCCTGCCCTCACGGAGTCCGAAACCGGGGAATCCGCCCTCACGGCATCTCACGAACTTGTCGAGTATTTGGGGATGCCCATGATCGGGGAACGCGTGTTCACGCAAATGTCGCCCGGTGATGATTCCTATCTCGTCGGGCTCGACCTGACCATGCTTCGTTCGCAGGATGCGCAACGTTACGTCATCCAGTCGCTGACGCCCGTCTTTCGATCGAGCGACGGGAAATTGGTCAAAGGAAAGCCGTTCGGCAAAACGACGGGAAAGAATTTCGCGCTGCGCGCCAAAGCCGGATATGCCGTTCACGGTATCAACGCCTTTGTTCCCCGGGGAACAATCGGTTTCGAGATCGTTTACGTCAAAATCAACGAGGATGGAACCTTGGATGAAGGGGATACTTACGCTTCCGAGTGGCTCGGAACCCCGATTGCGGACGATGCCATACTCAAGAAACTCGGGTTCTATGACAATCCGATTCTCGGCCTCCAGGCCCAGGTGTTCAACAACCTGAACGGATTCGCGTTCGTCTACCGCAGGTAAACGTTCGAGTTGTTGCACAACCCTGTTGTCCTACTCCTTCTCCCGCTTGCGGGGGAGGGAGTAGGAGGGGGCGCTTCCGGTAATTCGCCCCCCCACCCTAACCCTCCCCCCTGAAGGTGGAGAGGGGATTATTGATCCGGTGCTCGGCGAACGCCGGCTACCGTTTCGAGGCCCGTCACCATCAAACTTGTTAGCGGCGTGGATTCCCGTTTTATGGGCATTTCCCCCTGATTGACGGGGACCGTCCTTTTTGCTAAATTGGACGGTGTTTGAATTTCTCTCCGATAGTTCTCCCTTCTCGAATCGCTCTTGAACGGATTCACTATTCCTTCTTCCATACACTTTTTAAGTAAGGGTAAAACGCATGGCTAAGTACGTTTACAGTTTCGGTCCGCAGGGGACCGATGGCGACGCAACGATGAAAAATCTCCTCGGCGGAAAAGGCGCGAACCTGGCGGAAATGGCGAAGATCGGTCTTCCCGTCCCGGCCGGTTTCACGATCAGCACGGAAGTCTGCACCTATTTCTACGCCAACGGTCAGACCTACCCGCCGGAACTGCAAGCTCAAATTGACGCCGCACTTGTAAAAATCGAGGCGGAAATGGGCAAAAAACTCGGCGACATGAAAGAGCTGCCGCTCTTGGTTTCCTGCCGTAGCGGAGCCCGCGAATCGATGCCCGGAATGATGGACACCGTTCTCAATATCGGTCTCAACGATAAAACCGTCGACGTGCTTGCCGAGAAATCGGGCGACGAGCGTTTCGCTTGGGACTGCTACCGCCGTTTCGTTCAAATGTACGGTGACGTCGTGCTCGATATGAAGCCGAAAACCAAAACGGACATTGATCCGTTCGAAGAAATTCTTGAAGCCAAAAAACACAAAGCCGGCGTCAAAACCGACCAGGACCTGAAGTCGGAACACCTCAAGGAACTCGTCAAGGAATTCAAGGCCGCCGTCAAAAAACAAACCGGCAAGGATTTTCCGGAAGATCCCCGCGAACAGATCATGGGTGCCGTCGGCGCCGTGTTCGGAAGCTGGATGAACGACCGTGCGATCGTGTACCGCCGGATGAATGGGATTCCGCACGACTGGGGGACAGCCGTGAATGTCCAGGCGATGGTTTTCGGCAACATGGGCGACAAGTGCGCGACCGGCGTCGCGCTGACCCGCAACGGTGCGAACGGCGAACCGGGCATCACGGGGGATTACCTCATCAACGCCCAGGGCGAAGACGTCGTCGCCGGGATCCGCATCCCCAAAAAGATCGAAGAATCGTTGTCGAAAGACATGCCGGCATCTTGGGAAAGATTCAAGAAGGTCGCGATGATCCTCGAAAATCATTATCGCGACGTCCAGGATATCGAATTCACGATTGAAAATCAAAAACTCTGGATGCTCCAGACCCGGAATGCGAAGCGGACCGGTTTTGCCGCCGTCCGNNCCGTCGACATGGTCAACGAAGGGCTCATCACCCCGGAAGAGGCAATCACCCGCATCCCGGCCAACGACATCACGCAGCTTTTGCAGCCGGTTTTCGGCGGAACCGGCCTCAAGGGGAAAACCGCGATTGCCAAGGGCATCAACGCCGGTCCCGGTGCCGCGACAGGGCAAATCTGCTTCCAGCCGGACGAAGCCGAAGCGCTGTGGCAAAAAGACAATGACGTCCAGATCATTCTCGTCCGTCGCGAAACGACGCCGGAAGACCTTCGCGGAATGAAGGTTGCGAACGGCATCGTGACCTCGTTCGGCGGAGCGGCCTCGCACGCGGCACTCGTGAGCCGCCAAATGGGAAAAGCCTGTGTCTGCGGCTGCGACGGTCTCGAAATCGATTACAAGGCCGAGACGATGACCGTTTCCGGCAAGAAATACAAGAAGGGCGATTGGATTTCCGTCGATGGTTTCACGGGCAATATCTATGAGGGTCAGGTCCCGACGAGTCCTTCCGAGGTGCTTCAAGTGCTCGGCGAAAAGTCGCTCAAACCACAGAAAGCACCGCTCTACCAGCGTTTCCAGCAGATCATGAGTTGGTCGGACCGTTTCCGCAAGTTGGGCGTCCGTACCAACGCCGACTCGCCGAAAGAAGCGACTCAGGCGATTGCTCTCGGTGCCGAGGGAATCGGACTCACCCGGACGGAACACATGTTTTTCGATCATATCGACGATTTCCGCAAGATGATTCTTTCGGAAAATGTCGCCGACCGGGAAAAGGCCCTCGAACCGTTGCTCGCCTTTCAGCGTGCCGACTTTGAAGGAATCTTCCGTGCCATGAACGGTCGGCCGGTCACGATCCGTCTGCTGGATCCGCCGCTTCACGAATTCGTGCCGCACGAAGCGAAGGAGCAGGAAGAGCTCGCCCTGAAGATGGGCGTCAAGAAGGAAATGATCGCCCAGCGCGTTCACGAGCTTGCCGAAGCCAACCCGATGCTCGGACATCGCGGTTGCCGTCTCGGAATCGTTTATCCCGAAATCACCCGGATGCAGGCCCGCGCAATCTGCGAAGCCGCCGCCAACGTGATGCAGGAAGGAATCGACGTCCATCCGGAAATCATGGTTCCGCTCGTCGGCAACATCACCGAATTCCGCAACCAGGAAAAGGAGATCCGCGACGTTGCCGTGAAGGTTTTCAAGGAAAAGGGCATCACGGTCGATTACCTTGTCGGGACGATGATCGAGTTGCCGCGTGCCTGCGTTACCGCCGACGAAATCGCGCAGGGAGCCGAATTCTTCAGCTTCGGGACAAACGACCTGACCCAGACCGGTCTCGGGATCAGCCGTGACGACTACGGCGGGTTCATCAACGACTACCAGGAAAAAGACGTTTTCCCGGCGGACCCGTTCCAGACGCTCGACCAGCGCGGTGTCGGCGGCTTGATGAAAATTGCCGTCAAGGGCGGTCGCGCGACCCGCGCGGATATCAAACTGGGTATTTGCGGCGAACACGGCGGCGATCCGGCGTCCGTGAAATTCTGTCATTCGCTCGGCCTGAACTACGTGAGTTGTTCTCCGCTGCGTCTGCCGGTCGCTCGTCTGGCTGCCGCTCAGGCCGCGATTGCCGAGAAAAAAGAAAAAGCCGCGAAAAAAGATTGCTGCGGCGGTGGATGCTCCTGTTGCCAAGGCGGTTGCAATTGCTGCTGCTGTTGCCCCTGCGGTTGCCAAGCCGGTAAGAGCTCCTGCTGCTGCAAGTAAATATCGTTGCGTTTAGCGTGACCAGGTTGTAGGCGGTTGTCGAAAGATAACCGCCTTTTTGTTTCGGGCCGTGATAACGCCTAACAAAGGCGCTATGGCGACCTTGGGCTACCGGAAACGCGACGAAAACGAATATTCGGTCAAGTTTGCCTGCCGCACTCACTCGCCCTTAACTTCCGTTTGTATAATGACATAAGCGGATCGTTCGAGCGGCGGGCGGCGGCAGACGAAGGTGCGAGGGAGGATTATCGTGCCGTTGGCGGTCTATTGGCCTTTCGCCACGCGGCAGTCGTGTTCCGTTGAATTGGCCCGCCGACCGCTATTCAATCCAGCCCGCGTAACCGTCCGCTCCACCCGAGTTTTTCCTGGAGCGCCCGGTAATCGCCGTGTCCCGGCACGGCAATCATTCTAAAGGCGACTTCCGCTTTTCTTACGGACACGACTTCTTCCGGTCCGATCTGGGCGATTTCCTGCCCGTCGACGATCACGGCGGCAGACGGTTCGGCAACCCGTAAATCGAAACGACGCGACGCCGATTCCACGACGGGGCGATGCGAAAGCGTGTGCGGACTGATCGGAGAGAGAACAACCGCGTCGAGATCCTTGCGGAGAATCGGCCCCCCGGCCGAAAGATTATGGGCCGTCGAACCGACGGGAGTGCTGAGAATCAGGCCGTCGCAACGGTAGGTCGTGATCCGTTCACCGTCGACGAACAATGCGATGTTCACCAGGCGAAGCGGCGTTCCTCCTTGGATCGTCACTTCATTGAGGCTCAGTCGGTCCGCAAGGATATGATCTCCCTCGGGGGACGGTCGCAGTACGCGGCAACGGAGAAGCAGGTATTCGTTGATCGGCAGCTTGAGCAGGTCGGGGTTTCGCAACAGCGGGATCAATTCGTCAAGGCACACGTTGGAAAGAAAACCGNNGAGCGTTCCGAGCCCGACGGCAAGCGTCGGCAGTTGACGGTTTCCCATTTGATAGGCCGCCCGCAACACGGAACCGTCGCCGCCGAAAACCAGGGCAAGATCGGCTTCCATTGCCGCAACCCTTTCCTTTCCGGTGAAGTCGGCGAAAACGATTTCACCGCAACGTTCGATTTCCGGCCGCAAACGCTCCACCGCCTCCGGCACGCCTGCTCGATTCCCGGCCCCCAGCAGTATTATTTTCATACGCCCGTTATACC